>JAUYTB010000171.1 GCA_030695305.1 Bacteroidales bacterium | reverse complement strand
TAGCCATTCTTACTGGTTGGTTATGACTTCTGTGACCATATTTCAATTTGAATATTTTAGCACCTCCTGCCTTGGAGAGAAGCTGATTACCCATACATATTCCAAATATTGGTTTATCTCTATCAAGGGCAACTCGCAAATAATCAATAGTTTCTGTGCAGAAATCGGGATTTCCCGGTCCGTTGGAGATAAATAAACCGTCATAATCAATATCCAGAAAATTATAGTTCCAGGGCACACGTATAATCTCCACATCTCTTCTGATAAGACATCGAATTATATTATGTTTTACTCCACAATCAATAAGTACCACTTTTTTCTTTCCGGATCCGTAACGAATAACCTCCTTACAACTTACCAAAGCAACCTGATTTTCCAGATTTGGATCTTTTATTACTATAGGTTTCTCACCGTCGGGAACTATTTGTCCAAGCATTGCCCCCTTTTCCCGAAGAGTTTTTGTCAGCTCTCTTGTGTCAATCCCGAAAATCCCCGGAATTCTATTCTCTTTAAGCCACTCATCCAGACTCTTTGCTGCATTCCAGTGACTGTAACAGTAAGAGTAGTCAGAAATAACAACTCCTCGTACATGTATTTTTTCAGATTCAAATAATTGAGATAAATTTTGAGTTGGATTATCTTCCGGCACTCCATAGTTTCCAATTAATGGGTAGGTGACGCAAAGAATCTGTCCCGAATAGGAGGGGTCTGTTAGACTTTCGGGGTATCCTACCATTGCAGTAGAAAAAACGACCTCCCCGTCAACGGATTGGTCGTAACCGAATGAGTATCCCCTAAATTCTGCCCCGTTTTCTAGGTGCAGTGTTGCAGGTTTGTAAAGATGCATTACTCTTATTCTCTTTTTAGAAATTAAATAAACTCGGCAAAGTTATGTAAATTTTATATAAAAAAAAACCGACTGACAAGGATTCAGCCGGTCATTATTAAATGGAACAATAACTACATACTTCTTGCAAAGATTGTCCAAAGCTCTGCTTTTAGCTCTTGCCATCTTTTCATTGTCATTGATGCAAAGTTGTGAGTATGGTCTGTCAAAAGCTCTCTTGCTCTCTCTGTTTCACCTGCTTCTATAAGCTCTTTTGCTCTCTTCTCAATTGTAGGTGCCATTTCAAAAAGCATATCTTCAAATTTAATAATTTGAGGTTCAAGAATTTTACGTGTTCTATCCCAATTTATAGTGGCAATTCTGTTAGTTTCACGAAATGCCCAGATTGCAGCATCCTCACGATATCTGTGTTGCCCGCATACCTCAAAACTCTTTGGTAGTGATATAGTCCCCGAATAAATTGGAATTCGTGGACTTTGGGCCGGATTATCAAAAGAGAAATATGCAACTCCCCCGATTTCATCAGGCAGCCAGTCCCTTAACTGTATAATATGAGAGTATGAGCATTGAATGACAGCAATACCCCTTACTCTTTCGGTAACACCTGGTTTAATATGGTTAAGCAAAGCTCTCATATCATTGCTCATAAAGTTTGAAATCGGCTTCACAACCTCTTTATACTCTCCTTTAACCCTGTCTCTTCTGGTTACCTCTACAGAGAGATTCTTTGTCTGATCCCACTCTGTCCCATCATATGTTTCTCTATACAAGGCAATTATATCACGCACCGACACTTTTTTATCCGGTTTTACAGAGAAAGGGAGCTCCTCAGAATCAAACCTAAGGTTAAGCGATGGTGCAAGGGTGCTTAAAACAAAGAAATCTCTTATTGCAAAGGGTTTGCTTCCATTGTTAACCTTCCAGAAGATGAAATCCTCCTTGCCATCCCATAATCCCAGCTTTTTTGTCTTTTCACGGATATCACTGCTGTAGAGGAAATTTTTTGAGTCGTTGAAATCTACTTTTGAAATTCTTGGAATATTTGCAGATATACCCACATGATCGTCTGGAATTCTCTGTGCTACCCAAATTGCACTTGGTTTTCCGGGACCCGAACCGAATATCTCGAGTTGCCAGATCTCCTTTTTATCTGCAATTGTAAGACACTCTCCGGAGTCTCCGTAACCATACTCTTGAGCAAGTTTTCCTATAAGCATCACCGCATCCCTTGCAGTTGAGAATCTCTGAAGAGCAATTCTCTGAAGCTCCTCTATAAGAAATAGTCCATTTTCATTAACAAGCTCACGCCTTCCCACAATTGTGGTCTCTCCAATTGCAAGCTGCTTTTCATTCAGGCATGGGTAGGCGGTATTTAGGTAGGCAAATGTTTGTGATATAGCAGGGATTCTCCCCTTTTCGGTAACATTTCTTGGGTCAAACGGCTCTTCGTTGTGAAGAGTGCCCCAAAAAACCGGTTCTGTCTCTCCGGGTTTAAATGTTTTTCTTCCAAAAATCTGCAGCCAGGTTCTGTAATTTGAGTCACAAGTGTGCGCCGTCATAACTGATCCATCTATGCTTGCATCTTTACCAACTACAATGGATGTGCAACTCTCAGTAAAATCTGAGTCATCCGGATTTATAAAGATGTAGGGTGCCTGAGCATACATTACTATGGATGCAGACAATAAAATGGCGGTTAATAGTAGTCTTTTGAACTTCATTTGTTTAAAGTTGTTTAGTTAAGTGTTTTAATAAACCTAATTAGCAAAAATACAAAAAACACTCTATCTTTACTTAATAGTTTCTAAAAAATTATCAAATGAGAACTCTCTCTTTAATTATATCTCTCTTGATTTCACTCAATTTATTAGCAGAGAAACCTCTGTTTTATGTAATTGAGATAAGAGAGGAGATCAATGCTTCATCTTCAAAAAGGTTATCAAAAGGTCTTAAAGAGGCAGCAGAGCTAAAGGCAGACTGGATTATAATACACCTTAACACATATGGGGGTGCTGTTGATGCTGCAGATAGTATGAGGACATCTCTGCTTAATCTAAAGACTCCTGTAATAGCGTTTATAGATAACCAGGCAGCATCGGCCGGTGCGCTTATATCCATCGCCTGCGACAGCATTTACATGAGAAAAGGGGGCAGTATTGGGGCTGCTACTGTTGTTAATCAGACCGGGGAACAGATGCCTGACAAGTATCAATCCTTTATGAGAGCAATGATGAGGGCAACAGCTGAGGTAAATGGACGAGATCCAAAAATTGCAGAGGCAATGGTTGATCCAACTATTTATATTCCCGGTGTCATAGATAGCACAAAAGTTCTGAGTTTTACACCCGAAGAGGCGATGAAATACAACTTTTGTGAAGGTGTGGCAGAGAGTGTAGAAGAGATTGCATTAAGAGTTACAGGATCTGATAATTACATTATTAATAGACAGAGATTAAGTATAATGGATAGGATTCTGCTCTTTTTTCTGACACCGGTGGTGCAGGGTCTTCTTCTGATGTTGATAATAGGTGGTATCTATTTTGAGCTTCAAAGTCCCGGGATTGGCTTTCCTTCTGTTGCTGCAATAATAGGTGCAGTGCTCTATTTCTCTCCTCTCTATCTGGAAGGAGTTGCCGAAAATTGGGAGATCATTATATTTATTATCGGAATTATTTTAATCTTAGTAGAAATCTTTGTTTTACCCGGATTCGGAATTGCCGGAGTCTCCGGAATAGTTCTTGTGGTAACCGGACTATCATTTGCCATGATAGATAACAAGCTCTTCTATTATAAAGGGGAGTTTGATTTTATTGTTCTTATAAAGCCTCTGTCGATTGTTCTTTTATCCTCTTTTCTTGCCCTTATATCCTCAATTTATCTTGCAGGCAAGTTCTTTAAAAGCACATCTTTGCCGGGAATATCCCTAACAACGACTCTTCAGGATTACGATGGATTTGTAGGTGTAGATAATAATCTCAACACATACAAAGGTAGAACTGCTTTGGTTTGTACACATATGAGGCCATCAGGTAAAGTTGAGATTGATGGAAAATGGTTTGAGGCAACAATGGAGAATGGTATAGCAAATAAGGGAGATAATGTGGTCGTTACACGTGACGAGGGAGGAAGACTCTATTGTGAGCATCCTGTTCGATAAGTTCAAGCAGCATATCAATCGCCCTCTCCTGTGGTACTGACCTATAAACAGGTATCTCCTTTCTGTAGATAGTTACTCTGTTACGCCCTTCTCCAACATAACCGTAATCTGCATCTGCCATCTCTCCCGGACCATTAACATTACATCCCATAACTGCAATATTATAACCCTTGAGGTGGGATGTTCTCATTTTAACCTCTTCGAAAACCTTTTCCAGATCAAAAAGAGTTCTTCCGCAACCGGGACATGCAATATACTCTGGTCTCGAAAATTTTCTCCGTGTTGCCTGTAACAGATTGTCCCGGAACCTCTCTAAGAGATTATCCTCTAGTTTAATGCCGGAAATTTTAACATCCAGGTTAATATCGTCGATACTCCTGTTAAGCATAAGAGGTCCAAGTTCACAAGAAGCCCTAAGCACAAACTCTTCATAGCTCTTTTCGTTGTAAGATCTGCTTAATACTGGGCCATCAGGCTTTAATGGTTTTCTGGTTCTTGCCTCTTTCCCTTCCTTGTCAAAAAAACGAGAGATATACTCTGCCACCGGAATCTCATTTAATGGATTCTCTGTAAGTGATACTCTGATTGTATCACCAATTCCCTCATATAATAGTGATGCTAAAGCAACCGCAGATTTTATTCTTCCCTCATCCCCATTTCCGGCCTCCGTCACACCAAGATGCAACGGATATATGACTCCTCTTTTTTGCATCTCTCTGTACAATAACTCATAAGCCCTGGTCATAACAATTGTGTTACTTGACTTGAGTGAGATAATAATCTGATCAAAAGCGCACATTTCTGCCATCTCTATCCACTCAATCGCTGCCTCTTTCATACCTTCGGGAGTATCTCCGTATTTATGAACAATTCTCTCTCCTAGTGATCCGTGATTAATACCAATTCTTATAGCGCAACCGCTCTTTTTGCAAGCATCTGTTAATTTTTCAAACTCTTTTTTTGCCACTTCGTGATCTTTTGCAAAATTCCCGGGGTTGATTCTAACTTTATCTGCAACAGCAGCAGCAGCCAGAGCAACCTCATGTGAGAAGTGGACATCGGCAACCAGTGGAGTAAAAATGGCTTGTTCCCTTAAAGACTCTTTTATTATTTTAAGAGCAGCAACCTCTTTTAATCCCTGAGTTGTGAGCCGGATAATCCGGGCACCGGCAGCAGAGAGCTCCCTGCACTGTTTGAGCGAAGAGTCAATATCCAGCGTTTGAGTGTTACACATGGTCTGCACAATAGCTCTTCCCTTCTCTCCGATAATGCAGTTACCAACTCTTACCTGTACTCTTTTCATCTTTTCAAATGTATATTGAGAGAAAGACTTATAAGTAATTGGTGGGGGTATGTGAAAAGATAGTCTGTCTCACTGAATTTTTTGGGGTTATGCAGATATGAGAGGGAGTATTGGTAGTTTCCCTCCAGATGGATTTCAAAAGGCTTAAATATAAAGGCAACTCCACCTCCTGCAATAAAACCGTAATCGATACGATTGTCAAAGTCATCAAAACCGGATCCATCCGAATTTACTCTATGGTATCTGTACCCTCCGAAGCCACCGGCGTTTATTAATAGGCGCATCTTCCAAAAGTCTATATGAAACTGAGAAATAAGAGGTACTGATATAACTTCAAATCTGCTAATCTCTTCGCCGGAGATGAAACCCTGCTCTATCTTAGAAATGGCAGCTTGGAAACCAAATCTGTTTATAGTGCCCCATAAGCTGTGATAGTTAGTATAAACGATAGAGTAATTCTGATATGTGGTTACTCCGGTATAATCCATGTCGGGTCTTGAATCCACTCCGCTAATATTATAGGATGCCCTGATACCCAAAAGCTGCTCTTTTGTCTGACCATAGGATGCAGTAAAAGAGAGAAATAAAAATAAAAGCGATAGAAGAGGTAACTTTTTTAACATCATGAATGATTATGTTTGTTATCGGTTAAATATCTGTTTTAGATCTACTCTCTGTTCCAACTCTGCCGATTCAGGTATTGAAATGACAGATGAGCCATCAGGAAGTGTGTATAGCCTAACTTTTTCTGGTTGTCTCTTATCTTTGATGCTTCCGGTATCAATAATACCGTTTGAGTTGATATCCTCGGTTATTTTAACAGAGTATTTACCTGTCTGAAGATAAGGGAAATTGAGTTTTTTGTCTCCTGTTATCTTATATGACCGGAATATCTTATCCCTGGTAATATTTGTTAGTTCAACAATATACGAACCATTAGCGCCATAAATATCCAGAATTAGTTTTGAAAGCTTTTCGTCTCGCGGGAGAGATACACTTTTTACTATAGAGTCATTTGTGTGCTTATAGATATCAATTAGTGCATTATCAGCTATACGAAGAGAGTATTCATAACCCGTAAGAATCCTGCCCTGTGGCTTTATTCTGATTATACGACTGGTGACTGAGTCCTCCTGAATTATATATGGCATTTTTCCCTCCTCTCCCCTGGGTGTTTTAAATACTAACTTAAGAGAATCTCTGTTAACAGATAAAATTGGTGCCTTAAACTTTAAAACAAATCCCTCCTCCTCAAACAGGGTAGGATTTGCATCAATATCAAATTCTAAAAGATCCGCTCTTTTCACCCTCTCCCCGGGAAGAAGAGATCTATCCTTGGAGATACTCATATCTTGCTTGACCGGCTTAGGAGCTACTAGTTTAAAATTCTCTTCGAACGGAGATAAGTTATTAAGTGAATCCGTTTTGAGGTAATTTATACTAAGCTTTAGAGTATCCGGCACTTTATATGTTGTATCAGTAAACCACAATATAAGACTATCCCTTCTTATGTTAAATTCCTTAACAATCTTCAAGGAGTCTGCACCATCAACAGAGAGAGAGAGAACTTCTGCTTCCGGAGTAGAAAATTTTACATATACCATTCTTGGCTGAAGTCGCTTACTCTCCCTTATAAACTGTTTATCCGGATTTTCTCTGAACAAATAGAGATCAAGTTGAGAGGGTCTGCTCATTGCTATAAGAGTATCCTTTTCATCTACATACTCTAACTCTTTCAACCCTTTCTTGAGAATTTTGGTGGGTTGGAAGAGAGTGTCAAGAAAAGCAACCTCTTCATTTTCCGGATCATACTTATTGTTACCGTTATTGTCTTTAAAGGCAAAAACCCTATAGGGGCGAGGCTCAATATTTCTTATAACAAAAAAACCAAATTTATCGCTCTTAGAATATGCATCAGGGAGAGAGTTATACAGAACAGAGTCAGAATTATCCTTATATAGTGCAATAGTGATATCTTCTGCTGGCAGAAGTGTGACTGCATTGAGAATTGTTCCGGAAACCATCAATGAGTCAATATAATCCCCTGTAGAAAAAGGGTAAACATAGTTGTAGAACTGATTTCCTTCGTTATTATCTACTATTGAATTTCCAAAATTGAGAGAGTAGGTTTGAGATGAGTCTAGTGATAGAGGAAATGTTATGATTATACTTTTACCCCTAATTTTAGTCTCAACCCGCTTTTCCAGAGGAGGGGAGAGGAAAAGAGACTTTTGTGGCTCTTTTAAAACAATATATTCGTCAAATTTCATCTCAATTACACCACCCTTGAGAGGAAAATTAACTCTACCTGAATCGGGAATAACCTTAAGTAAACGTGGCGGTATAGTGTCTTTTATCCCTCCTGTAGGAGGTGTTGTAGTATTGGCACATGAGCCAAGAATGTATAGCATTAAAGCAATTAACAGATATATTACATTGTTGTACAACTTCATCACAAAAAAACTTTTTAAAATTTTTTAACCTCACTTATAACTAATCCTCTTTAATCTCTGTTCGAATTACATTTTCTACCCCTTTCACATTAGACAACTGCTTGACAAGTTTCTCAAGATCTTCGGTGCTGTGAACATATAAATCTATATAACCCTCAAATATCCCGTCATGAGTCTCAATAAACAACTTTCTAATATTGATACTCATAACAAGTGTAATATACTGCGTTAGTTCGTTCAATATTCCTATACGGTCTATACCACGCATACTAACACGGGCAAGGAAAGAGAGGACAGTGTGTTTACTCCATTTTGCCCTTACAATTCTGTCACCATATCTTGATGCAAGTTGGATTGCCTCAGTACAGCTGTTTTTATGGACTATTACCTCCCCATTGTCATCTATAAAACCAATCACCTTATCCCCGGGAATTGGTTTACAGCATCTTGCAACCTGATAAGATAGAGTTTTTTCAAGAGGATTCTCTTTTAACAGATAATCTTTTTTATGATCGATAGGAGATTTAATGATTTGAATAACATCGTTATCTGTATCAGGATCTGTAAATTCGTCAGAGTCGTCATCCCCTATATCATTATCGTCCTGATATTCAATAGAATCACCGCGTGTTATTTTTGAGAACTGAAGATTCCAATATCTTACAAACTTATTTTTTGAGTTCTTTTTAAGCATTTTCTGCAGATCGGACAAATCAATTACCCCGGCACCTATTTTACTGAATAACTCAACTCTGTTATTAAGCCCGTATGCTAATGTTAGTTTTCGATAGACTCTTGCCTGGGGTTTGATGCCAAATTCAGATAATTTCTCGTCAAGAAGAGCGTGGCCTTGATTAATATGATCCTTGATTTCAGATTTCAAGGCGTCCATTATAAAGTTTTTTGCTTTAGGGGTCTTGACAAAATCTAGCCACTCCCTTTGAGGCCTCTGTAACTCTGCTGTTATAATCTCGACCTGATCTCCGTTTCTGAGTTCATATGATAGCGGAACAAGTTTGAAGTTTGCTTTAGCTGCTATGGCTTTGTCTCCTATTTGCGAATGAATTGAGTATGCAAGATCAAGAGCCGTTGCCCCTTTTGTCAGTGTTTTTGACTCCCCTTTTGGAGTAAATACATATATCTCAGAAGATAGGAGATCGGAATGGAATCTATCAAGAAACTCGAGGGCATTTGAATCCGGATTTTCCAGAACTTCCCGCACCATATTAAGCCACTTGTCCATGTCATTCTCCGAGGGAGATCCAACTCCTTTATAACTCCAGTGGGCTGCCACCCCTCTCTCGGCAATCTGATTCATCCTGGAAGATCTAATCTGTATCTCTACCCAGTTACCCTGAGGCCCCATAACGGTGCAGTGAAGTGCCTCATATCCGTTAATCTTTGGGGTACTAACCCAGTCTCTGATTCTATCAGTTTTAGATAGGTAGAGCTCTGTTATAAGAGAGTAGATATGCCAGCACTGTATCCTCTCCGGCTGGTTATCCTTCGCTTCAAATATTATTCTTACAGCATAGAGGTCATATATCTGTTCAAAGGGGATAGACTTGGTCTCCATTTTTCTCCAGATAGAGTAGGGGGTCTTTGTCCTCTTAGTTATATTAAAAGAGTAACCTGCAAATCTGAGACTTTCGGCTATCGGTTCAATAAATTCATCCATTGCACAACCCCGTTCAGCTACTGTCTGAGCGATTCTTGATTGGATATGCTCATATTCTGATGGGATTGTATGTAATAACCATATGTTTTCAAACTCAGACTTTATACTGTAGAGTCCGAGTCTGTGAGCAAGCGGTATAAAAATATACATTGTCTCACTGAGTATCTTGGACTTCTTATACTCCGGGATAAAATCGAGAGTCCTCATATTATGAAGCCTGTCTGCCAATTTTATAAGTATAACCCTTACATCGTCATTAAGAGTAAGTAAAATACGCTTAAAATTCTCTGCCTGAGAGGATCTCTTTGAGTCAAATGCACTTTTAATCTTGGTAAGCCCATCTACAAGAGATGCGATTTTTGGTCCAAAAAGTCTCTCAATATCCTCTATTGTATACTCTGTATCCTCAACAACATCATGAACCAGGGCAGTAACAATTGATTTATAACCAAGTCCTATCTCCTGAACAACAATCTGAGAAACAGAAATTGGATGAAGGATGTAAGGTTCACCAGATCTTCTCCTGACACCGTTGTGAGCAGATCTGGCAAATTCAAATGCTTTTAAAACCACCTCATACTCACCCTGATTTGCGCATCTTTTTAAGCTGGCAAGTCTAAGCGTTTCGAACTCCTTATCTATAAGTTGATTGTCTTTTTCTGTAAACATATCCTAATATTTATACTTATCCACGTTTTGATATGCATGCGA
>JAUYTB010000159.1 GCA_030695305.1 Bacteroidales bacterium | reverse complement strand
TTACTCCGTTATTGAATGGAAGTTGTATATTTTTGAATACCGGATGTATATGCTGACCAAAAGGTTCTATGATAACACCCTCTTTTACAGGCCATGGAAGCCGGCCTTTGTTGTTCTCAAACTCATCGGACAAAATTCTGTCAACCTCGGTGTCTTTATAATCGGTACTTCTCTTCTCTCTTGCTGCCTCTGCTATAATTCTGGCTATCTCTCTGTTTAGTCTATCCATCTCGCGCCTCTTCTCTGTAAGCTGTTGACGGAACTCCCTCTCTTTACGGGATAGTCGGGATATGATATCTCTTGCGCTCTTCTCCTCTACGGCAAGAGAGCGGTACTCCTGCTCCCTCTGCTTTTGCATTGCCAAAGACTCCTCTCTCAGGGCTGCAAGTCTCTCTGTCTCTGCAGTGAGTCGTGCGCTCTTCTCTTTAATAAGCACGGCACTGTTTTTAATGGATGCAGAGTAGTTTTTGAGATAGCTCCATCGTCTGTAACCCTGATCTACACTTCTACTGGCAAGAACATAAAGTACCCATGCTGTTTTATCTCTGTATTTGTATGCATTGTATACAAGATGGCTGTATCTCTTCTTTAGTGCCTCAAGCTCGCTGTTGAGGCGCTCTATCTCTCTCCTCTTTTGCGCACTCTCCCTCTCAATATCTCTGATGCGGTTTTCTGTCTGAGAGAGTAGCCTCTTTCTGTTGGATATCTTTCTCTGGATAAAGCTAAGCTCTTTTGTGCTTGCGAGTTGTCTAGATTTATTTGCGGCTAACTGCTTGTCAATAAACTCAATCTCTCTCTCAATCTCTGCTCTTCTTTTGGTCTGCTCAGAGAGATCCTGAGCAACTAAGTTTTGGCAGATAACTATTAAGATTAATATGAGTATTGAATTTTTCATTATTGCTGTTTAATCTCCCTTTTTTTGGACTCAATTATTTCGGCAATTCCTAACGACGGGTCAAGTTTATCTGCCTGCCCCCAGTAGATAAATGCCAAATCGTACTCTTTTAGTGCAAAAAGGACATGTGCATAGTGATTGAGTATCTCTGCATTCTCTTTGCCTCCGTATACAATTGCGTGTTTGAGTACCGCTTTTGCCTCAATATTATTGCCCATAAGATGAAGAATCCAGGCAAATGTATCCAG
>JAUYTB010000158.1 GCA_030695305.1 Bacteroidales bacterium | reverse complement strand
TCACGAACCCTTTGAGGTTACAATGGAGAGTGTTCAGGGAACAAGGGTAAATAAACGGCGTGATTGTTATGCTCTTTTTAATAAGGGCACCGGGTTACTGACACTTCTGAATCTTCCTATAGCTAATAATCAGGGTTTTATGGATGATATCATGATGGGGCCACCATTTCTCCCAACCGCTATTTCGTCACGCTTTGAAGCTGTGAGTATCCACTCTGCTTCAAGAGTAATAGAGCATGCAGAGACAAACTCTATATCACCGGAACTTGCAAAAATTGTATCAAAACTCAATGATACAGACAATCCGGTTGTCTCTATAGCTAGTTTTAAGTAGATTTACCAAAAATAATATTTTAGTAATGGTCAGATCTTTATCAACCCTTTTTATCTCATTGACCTATATTGTAGTTCTCTTTTCTCCCGGAGAGATCTCTGCTCAACAGAGATACCGTTACACTATGACCCTGGAGGAGGTTATTGAGACAGCCAGAGAGCAATCACCAAGTGCACTTGTCGCTAAGCACAATTTTATTGCTAACTATTGGCAATTTCGCTCATTTAAGGCACAGTTTCTCCCTTCTGTAAGTTTAGGCGCAGTACTTGCAAGCTACGACCGCTCTTTAAGGGCCTTGCAAAACAGCCAGACAGGAGAGATTAACTATATAGTGAACAATAATATGAACAATTCACTAAATCTTTCGGTTAGTCAGAACATCCCCCTAACAGGAGGAAAGGTCTCACTTACTACCTCTCTTAACCGGCTAGATCAATTTTCGCCAAACAATACCTATACATATAACTCTAATCCGGTTTATCTCTCATATACACAGCCGTTAAAGGCATACAATACACTTAAGTGGGAGAAGATAACAGAGCCCAAAAAGTTTGAAAAGGCAAAAAGGGAGTATCTGGAGAGTTTGGAGGAGATCAATATATCTGCTGTAAATCTTTTCTTTAGTGTTCTCTCTGCTCAGTCAAGTTTAGAAATTGCCAAAAAGAGACACGTCTCTACTGAGATATCCCTTAAGATGGCACAACAGAGATTTGAGATAGGAACCATCTCAAATAACGACCTGTTACAGTTAAGACTGGGTCTCTATAACTCAAGTCTGGAGATTGGAGATAAAGAGGCAGCCCTTAACATTAGTATGTTAAGACTTCTCTCGTTTCTGGGATTTAATGAAAATGTTGAGATAACTCTGATTGTCCCGGAAGAGATTCCGGAAGTTCAGCTGGAGTTTAGCGATGTATATTCAAAGGCAATTGAGTACTCTTCTGATATGTTGAAAAATGAGCTTTCGATACTAACGGCAGAACAGGCAGTTGCACAGGCAAAATCTTCAAATGGTATTCAGGCAGGGATATCTGCACAATTTGGTCTTACACAAAAGGGGGGTGACCTGCAGAGTGCATACAGAAACCCAATGGATCAGGAGAGGATAGGAGTTACACTTACTCTCCCTATTCTTGACTGGGGTCTTGGAAAGGGGAGAGTTAAACTGGCTCAGTCAAGAGAAGATGTGGTAAGAACACAGGTAGATCAGTCGATCTCTCAATACAGACAGGATCTGCTAATCAAGGTACTTGAATTCAATAAACTCAATGATAAGTACAACATCTCCCTTGCGGCAGATTCAATAGCAAAGCTGAGGTACGATATGGCAATAGAGGCCTTTAACAACGGGAATCTTGATATTTTGCGCCTTAATTCGGCTCAGGCAGATTTTGATAACTCAGCCGCAAGATATATCTCGGAGATAGGTAATTTCTGGAAAAGCTATTACACTATAAGAAAGTTGAGTCTGTATGACTATTTGAGGGGCAGGGAGGTTACGGCAGATTTCGATAAAATGATAAATTAACCGGGTTTTATTAAAGATAATAATTGAAGATATGAGAATAGGTATTTTCCTTACTGTTACAGTATTTATAATTGCTTCATGCTCACCTAAAAAGGTTGAGGACAAAGATGATACACAAGCTGCCAGGGCCGGTTTTGTTGAGGAGAAGAATCTGGTAGATACCATAATCCTTAAAAAACGGGATTTTAACAGACAGATTGTTACTAACGGTAAATTAAGGGCTGTCAGGAGAAGTGATCTTACCTTCCTTACAAATGGAATTATATCGGAGATTTTTGTAAAGAACGGAGAGCATGTAATGGAGGGAGAGAAGATAGCGGCCCTTGATACAAAAGAGGCAGAGATAAAACTCAAACTTGCAAATGAGCGTATGGAGAAGGCAGAGCTTGACCTTGCAGACTATCTCATCGGATATGGTTACGGAAGGGATACATCTGCTGTGCCTGCAGAGTTTCTCAAGATTGCCCGTATCAAGTCTGGCTACAACTCGTCGGTTAACGACTTGAGACAGACAAGAACAGATCTAAAGAATGCAACTCTCAGAGCCCCTTTCTCCGGAAAGATAGCAAATATTGCCGGGAGAGTATTCCAATCTGGTGCCGGCGTATTTTGCTCTTTAATAGATGATTCCCGTTTTGAAGTTGAATTTGGGCTTCTTGAGTCCGAACTCTCTTTTATAAAGCCGGGAAGTAGTGTAAAGGTGGCCTCTTTTAGCGATCCCGATAAGTGGTACAGTGGAGTTGTGAGTCAGATAAACCCGTTAGTAGACGAAAAAGGTCAGATAAAAGTTATGGCTGTTGTTAACAACAGAGAGGGGAGGTTATTGGAGGGGATGAATGTTAGGGTAATTGCTGAGACTCTTATTAAGGGGAAACTTGTAGTTCCCAAGAGCTCAGTAGTTATGAGAGATAACTTTGATGTACTTTTTCGGGTGAGCCCTGTTTCCGGTAAAGCGATGTGGACATATGTAAAAGTAGAGATGAGTAATACAGAGTTTCACTCTGTTACCGGCCACAAAGAGAAAAATTCTGAGATAAACGAAGGTGATATAATTATAGTTTCGGGTAATCTCAATCTAGCAGAGGGGTCCAATATAGAGATTAAAACCAGATAGAGTATGATTGGCAAATTGATAGAGAGGCCAATAGCTGTTACAATGACAATTATTGCCGTTATTGTACTGGGTGTTGTTGCAATAGGAATGCTCCCTGTCTCGTTAATGCCGGAGGTGGATATCCCCAGAATCACTGTTCAGGTAAACGCCCCGGGCTACTCGGCAAGGGAGATTGACCAACGGATGCTCAAAGGGCTCAAGAATCAGTTCCGCCAGCTCTCATCTCTCAAAGAGTTAAGGAGCGAAGCCAGTAACAACTCCGGAGTTGTTTATATGGAGTTCGAACACGGAGCAGATATTAAGTATCTTTTTATTGATGTAAACGAGAAGATAGATAAGGCCGCTCTTCCAAAGGAGCTGGAGAGACCTAAGGTTGTGAGGGCGAGCGCAACCGATATCCCCGCCTTTTTTATTAACATGACAATTGAGAATGCAAGTTCTGAGAGGTTTCTTGAACTGAGCCGGTTTGCATCAGATGTAATAGCCAAGAGAATAGAACAGATACAGGAGGTTGCTCTTGTCGATATGAGCGGTCTCTCTCTGCCGGAGATTCTGATAACCCCCTACACCCAAAAAAACAGGGCATTGGGAATAACCGAGGGGATGTTGACAAACGCGATAAATGCAAACAATCAGCAGCTTGGAAATATCTCAATAAAAGATGGTCATTATCAATGGGATATAAGGTTTATGTCAGAAATTAGGACTAAAGAGGACATTGAGGAGATCAATCTTAATATTAACGGAAGGGTTTATAAATTCAAGGAGCTTGCAAAGGTAACCGAACAGCCCAGAAGAGCTAAGGGGGTAGTAAAATCGGACGGTAGTCCGGCAATAAGTATTGCTGTGATTAAACAATCCGACGCCAAGATGTCCGATCTTAAAAAATCCCTTACAGCACAAATGGATAGTTTTGAGGCCGAATATCCCGGTATTAATTTTAAGATAACAAGAGATCAGACTCAGCTGCTGGACTACTCAATCTCAAACCTGAGAAACAATATAATTCTGGGAGCAATCCTTGCTTGTCTTGTAATCTTCCTATTTCTAAAGGATTTCCGCTCGCCAATCTTAGTTACCATAACCATACCACTCTCACTTATAGTCTCTCTTCTCTTCTTTTTTGTTGCGGGAATATCCATAAATATTATCTCTCTGTCGGGTCTGATTCTTGGTATAGGGATGATGGTAGATAACTCAATTATTGTGATAGACAATATTACCCAGCTGAGGGAGAGAGGCCTGGATCTTAAAAATGCTGTTATAAAGGGGGTGGGAGAGGTGTTTACACCAATGCTTAGTTCGGTTTTAACAACATGCTCTGTTTTTCTGCCTCTTATCTTTCTAAGCGGAATTGCCGGTGCCCTATTTTACGATCAGGCAATGGCTGTTACAATCGGGCTCTTCTCCTCTCTGATAGTGGCAGTAATTGTGATACCGGTTTACTACTATCTATTCTATAAAAACAGAGATGGCTCCGGAAGGAGAGGAGTATTTTCCAAAATGAATTTTCTTGATTACCATTCACTTTATGAGAGATCTCTCAAGTGGGTCTTTAGACATCAAGCGCTGGTATGGTCTATATTTATTGTTATAATACCGCTCACTTTTCTTCTTTACAGTGTAATAGAGAAGTCCAAACTACCTCCTGTTACTCACGATGATACAATTCTCTATATAGATTGGAATCAGCCGCTAAACCCTCAGGAGAGTGACCTTAGAATGGAGCAGATTACACAAATGGCATCTGACCTTATCTCGCATAAGAGTATATATGTTGCAAACCAGCAGTATATTCTCTCTCACACACCTGAGATGAGCCAGTCAGAGGCGATTGCCTATATAAGGGCAAACAGAGCAGAAGATCTGGAGAGTATTGAGAATATACTGCAAGAGGCAATATTGACTCACTACCCAATGGCCACATTTCGTTTTACAATGGCCGATAATATCTTTAATATGATCTTCTCTGATAAAGAGTATAATCTAGTGGCAAAGATTATTGGAAAGGAGAACAGGCCGCCGGATCCAGATAAACTCAACCTCTTACTGGAAAAATTCTCTAAAGAGATTCCATCTCTCTATATCGAACCGGTTCTATGGCAGGAGCAGATTTTGCTGGTAACAAGGCCGGAGATGATGTCACTGTATAAAGTTCAGCATAACAGCATCCACAGCGTAATTCAGAGTGCAGCACGTGAAAGCGGCCTCTTCTCTATAAGTCACGGAACCTACTCTATTCCAATAGTTATGGGTGACGAGGAGAGCTTTAATAACGACATTTCAACTCTTTTTGTAAAGAGTGCAGAGGGGTTAGAGATACCTTTGAGTATTCTTCTTAAAGAGAGTCGTGTAAGGGATTTTAAGAGCGTTGTGTCTGGAAATGAGGGAGATTACTACCCTCTTAACCTTAAGGTTAAAGATAAGGATGTCAAGGATATAATAAAAAAGATAGAGAAACTGGCCAAGGAGGATGGTAACTTTGATACTCTCTTTGCGGGGAGCTATTTCTCTAACAGAGAGATGATAAGGGAACTTGTAATTATTCTCACTATTGCACTTTTACTGCTCTTTTTTATTTTGGCAGCACAATTTGAGTCACTTATACAACCGTTTATTATTTTATCGGAGGTAGTTGTAGATATTTTTGGAGCAATGTTTTTTCTATGGATCTTCGGCTCCGGACTCAACCTAATGTCAATGATTGGAATTGTTGTTATGAGTGGAATCATAATTAACGACTCAATACTTAAAGTAGACACCATAAACCGTCTCAGAAAAGAGGGTTATTCACTATTAAGAGCAATAATGACAGGTGGAGCAAGAAGACTCACTCCAATTATTATGACCAGTTTGACTACCATTTTGGCCATAGCTCCATTTCTTATTAGAGGAGATATGGGGTCAGATCTTCAATACCCTCTCTCCCTTGCCCTTATTGGAGGTATGATAGTGGGTACAATTGTAAGTATATTCTTTATTCCGGTGTTCTATTATAATATATATAAAAAGAGGAGCAGATGAGAATTCCCCCATTTTCCGTCATTCTGATTTTTGTTGTGCTGGTTGTGATAGGTGCCGGCATCGCCCCTTTACTCAGTCTGCAATACAGCCCCACAGTTAAAAGCAAGAATCTTACAATCTCTTACAGTTGGCCCGGGGCCTCTGCTCGGGTTATTGAGGCAGAGGTTACATCTAAGCTAGAGGGGGTAATCTCAACTGTATCTGGGATAGGAGATATTAACTCAACCTCATCAAAAGATAGGGGAAGTATCAGGGTCTCACTTAAACCTAATGCAGATATTGAGTCAATTAAATTTGAGTTATCCTCACTTATAAGGAGAGTCTATGCAAAATTTCCCAAAGGGGTCTCTTTTCCTATCATATCGGCACGGGCTCCGGCTCCACAGTTCAGATCTCCCTACTCTTCGGACTCCCCTGTAGAGGCGAGACCTGTCTTAGCATACACTATAAATTCGGCGATGTCCCCTCTTAAGATCTACGAATATGCTCAAGATAATATTGTTAAGGAGTTATCTCTTATCCCGGGTCTCGGATCTGCCGATTTGTCCGGCGCGACCTCCTATGTATATGAAATTGAGTATAATACCGAATATATTGGAAACCTTGGAGTCTCAACATCAGATATTTCGGAGGCGATAAGAGACAATACCGGCAGAGAGACAATTATTGGAAACAGAGAGGGGGTTGCCATTGTTCTTAAGAGCGAAGGGAGCAATGAATCTCTGAGTGAGATTCATGTGAAGAGTGTAAAAGGAAGGGTTATTCGGCTAAAGGATATTGCCTCAATAAATCTTAGGGAGAAGATGCCGGAGAGTTATAGCCGAATTAACGGACTTAACACTATTAATCTCTCTGTAAAGGCAGAGAGAGGGGCAAATAACCTGGATCTAATCAAAGCTGTACAAGAGAAGATGAGAGAGCTGGAGGTGAGATTTCCTCCAGATTTCTCTGCAATCATTGTGGCTGACCAGTCAACCGAAATCAAAGGGGAGATTAATAAGATTCTTCGCAGAACAATTCTCTCGATAGCCATTCTTCTTCTGTTTGTCTATGCTGTAAGCAGAAGCTTAAGATATCTGGCAATAATTGCCGTAACTCTTGCGGCCAACATCTTTATTGCCTTCATTTTTTACTATATATTTAAACTTGAGATACATATATACTCACTAGCCGGAATAACCGTGTCGCTGGGTATAATTATTGATACCTCAATTATAATGATATCCCATTACGGATATTACAAGAATCTAAAAGCTTTTATTGCTATACTGGCCGCACTGTTGACTACAATAGGGGCTCTTGCCGTCGTTTTTCTTCTTCCGGAATCGGAGAAGAACATCCTTATGGAGTTTGCTGCTGTCATAATTATAAACCTGACAGTCTCCATGACAATTGCAATTCTCTTTATACCCGCTTTGATAGATACTTTTCCTATTAAAGGTGTCAGCTCATCCGGCAGCATAAAGAGAGCGAGGAGGGTTGTGAAATTCAATAACATATACTCGCGCTATATCTCTTTTGCCAGAGCACATAAGTGGATTTTTATTATTTTAATAGTATTGGGATTTGGAATTCCGGTTCACCTTTTACCTTCCAAGTATCAGAAAGAGGAGAACGGATTTCAAAAAGTGTATAATAAAACCATCGGGAGCCAGTTTTATCAAAACAAGTTAAAGAGTGTTGTCGAGAAGAGTTTGGGTGGCTCATTACGTCTTTTTAATAAAAACAGAAGTTTTGGCTCTCCCTACAGAGAGCCCGGCAGAGAGGAGCTCTCAATTGTAGCCTCTCTTCCGGACGGCTCTACAATTCAGCAACTTAATGATATTGTCACTCATATGGAGAACTATCTAACCCTCTTTCCCGAGATAGATATCTTCTACACAAACATCAACTCATATAACAACGCCTCTATTAGGGTTACTTTTAAGAAGGAGTTTGAACACAGCGGATTTGCCCTGATGTTAAAGAGTAGCGTAATCTCAAAAGCAATAGATTTTGGTGGGGCTAACTGGAGGGTTTCCGGGATAGATGATCAGTATTTTAGCAACAATATTGGAAGCACCGAGTCCAGGAGCAGTCGGCTGGAGATTCGTGGTTACAACTACGACCTGCTCTACAGATACTGTATGGAGTCGGCAGCAGAGCTCTCTAAGAATCAACGTGTAAGCGGTGCTGAGGTCTCTTCCGGCTCTGGCTGGAGTGCAAGAGGATTGGGACGAAACGAATATTTCATTCAATTTGATAAGGAGAAGCTTGCGGCACTAAATATTAGCCCGGAGAGTGTCTACTCTTCATTAAACAAAAAACTCTCATCCATCAGTACATCTTCGGTAAAGGGAGAGCAAGATCAGGTAATCTCTGTGAGTTTAATCTCCGACGAGAAGAGCACATTTGATGTGTGGAACCTTAGAAGTGAATACTTAGATATCGGAGAGAGAAAAATCAAATTCTCTGATATAGGCAAGATTGATATGAGACGGACCGGTAATGATATCTATAAGAAGAATCAGCAATATATTTTAGGTGTGGCATACGATATGATTGGCCCTTTTGAGTTGGCCAACAGAATTAGAGACAGGGAGATAAAGCGATTAAATGAAGAGGTTCTGCCAATTGGTTTTGTTGCCGGAAATGAGAGATTTGATTTCGGTATGCAAAGGTCTACCTATTTTTGGCTGATTCTTATTATAATTTCGATTATTTTTCTGATTTGTGCTATCCTCTTTGAATCCCTTACACAACCGTTAATCATAATTATACTTATCCCGATATCGTTTATCGGACTTTTCCTCACATTCTATTTTACCAAATACCCTTTTGATCAAGGGGGATTTGCATCTCTTATTATGTTGAGCGGAATATCTGTTAATGCAGGAATATATGTTATTAATCAGTATAATCTTATAAAAAGATATGGAAAAGGGAGATTGACTCCGGTTGCAACCTATGTAAAGGCGTATAACCATAAAATAGTCCCTATTCTACTCACTATCCTCTCTACCATACTTGGGCTTACCCCATTCCTTGCAGATGGTAAAAACGAGGTCTTTTGGTTCTCATTTGCCGTTGGAACCATGGGAGGACTTCTCTTCTCAATAATTGGGGTTGTCTTTATCTTGCCGGTATGGGGCAGACGAACACTTTAGGCGGCACTCTCTTTCCTGAGACGGTATCCCACTCCGCGGATATTCTCAATTATTAACATTGTATCGGAGAGTTTTCTCCGGAGGTTTGAGGCTAACGCTTCAAGTGTCCTTTTTGTATCAATATCTTTGCCTTCCCAAATATTTATGGCGAGATCTCCGTTTTTGCATACCTGGTCATAGTTCTGGCATAGCTGCTGTAACAGTCTATTCTCATTGTCGGAGAGGGTAATAGCAGAGCTGTCCGGCCTAAAGAGACATCTGTCGTCGGGAGAGTAGTTAAGGGAGCCAAGAGTATAGATATCGTTGTTCTTTGTAGAGATAAGAAGACACTTTTGAACCCTAATCAACAACTCTCTAAGGCCAAAAGGTTTCTTTAGGTAGTCACTGCAACCAATTTCGAATCCGTTGGCCACACTGCTGTCGTCACTGATTGATGTAATAAAAACAATAGGGATGTTCTTATCTACATTACGTATCAATCTGGCAAGCTCAAAACCGTCAATTTCCGGCATATTGACATCGAAAAGGAGGAGATCAGGACGGAACTTATGGTATTGTTCAAGAGCAGTCCTCCCATCGTTGACAAACATCATCTCATATCCGTTCATCTTAAGGAATTCACACATTGCATATCCGAAATTTACCTCGTCATCTGCCAATAGAACTCTCTGTGCCATATTCGTCATTTTTTATAGATAGTGTAAATTTACTTCCAACCCCAACTTCACTCTCCAACTCAATTTTTCCTTTATGTGCCTTAACAACCCACATTACATAGGTCAGACCAAGACCAAAGCCCTTCCCTTTTTGGGAGTGCTCTCTTTTACTTACCCTGTAAAACTTCTCGAACACCTTAGACTGCTCCTCCTTAGGGATTCCAATTCCATTATCCTCTACTGTAATCTTATATACTTTTCCCGACGGAGCTGCTGATACCTTGATAATTACAGGATCGTTTGAATACTTTATCGCATTGTCTATCAGATTGCCTATTGCATTGGTAATGTGCATCTTGTCGCCAAATACCATCTCTTTACCCGGCTCAACATAGGAGGATAGCTTTACAACCTTTCTTGAGTCAATATTGTGTCTTACAATATGAGGCTCAATTGCTTCGTTAATATCAAAAGATGCTTTGTTGAGAGCAGTCTGACGTTTTTCGAATTTATTGATATCCAA
>JAUYTB010000157.1 GCA_030695305.1 Bacteroidales bacterium | reverse complement strand
TTGCCGCAGCAACCACAGAGGCCCTCTCAAGTATCTTTCTTGAGTGTTTATCTGCTAAGTCACTTGCAGCATTATCATCAATGATATTAAGTGCATATAGCCATTTTCTGTTGCTTTTTGACTTTATTGTCAACCCTAAATTAACAAGATCCTCAGTGGTTTCGAGAGAATTAATAGGGATCAGAATTCTCTCCTTTATCCCTTTGGACTCCTCTTCCGGTCTGCTCTCCTCCTCTAATGCCAGTACTTGAGCACCGCTCTGTGTTACAAAAGATGAAATTGTACAGGTAACAAGAATCATAAGTATTGTGCCGTTTAGCACACTCTCGTTTAATAACCTTATCTGCTCACCATTGGGTCCCTCACCAATAATAATTTTATAACCGACAAGAACAGCAGCAAGTGTTGCAGCTGCCTGAGCATTACTTAGCCCAAAGATTACTTTTCTCTCTGCATTTGAAAATTTAAAGCTCTTTTGTGTAATCCAGGCGGCAAGATACTTAGAGAGCGTTGCAACGAAACTCATTATCAGAGCCACCTTTATAGTCTCAAAATCCGTGAAGAAGACACTGAAATCTACCAGCATCCCCACACCAATAAGAAAAAACGGTATAAAGAGTGCATTTCCAACAAATTCAATCCTGTTCATAAGAGGAGATGTGAGTGGAATTAGCCGGTTAAGAGCAATTCCGGCAAGGAAGGCACCGATAATGGCCTCTATTCCTGCAGCCTCTGCAAGGAAACCTGCAAGGAAGACCATTCCTAAAACAAAAATATACTGCAATGTACTGTCGGTATATCTCTTAAAAAACCATCTGGCAATTATCGGAAATATAAGCACAACTACAGCCCCAAAAATAAGAACAGAAATAGTGAGTCTCATCCAAAAGCTATTGTCAACAACCCCTGTAGACATACCAACAATTGCAGCTAAAACAAGTAGAGCTAGTGTGTCAGTAATTAGTGTTCCGCCAACTGTAATGTTTACAGCCCTAGTTTTAACTATACCGTATTTACTTACGATAGGGTAGGCAAGTAGTGTATGTGATGCAAACATACTTGCTAGCAGTATAGAGGTGGGAATTGAAAATTCTAATAGGTAAATGCCGGATAGAGTCCCTAGAATCATTGGTATAGAGAAAGTTAACATTCCAAAAATCAAACTTTTTTTGCTGTTCTTGCGAAACTCTGTTAAATCTATCTCAATTCCTGCCAGGAACATTATATATAGTAACCCTACAGTCCCAAAAAGCAGAATACTGCTATCTCTCTCCATAAGGTTAAACCCGTTTGGCCCAATAACAGCTCCGGCAATAATTAGCCCTATCAGATGCGGGATCCTTAGTTTGTTGAGAATTATTGGGGCAAATAGTATAATAAAAAGAATAAGTGCAAATATTAATACCGGATTTACAAGTGGTAAATCGAAATTCACTCCCCCTACTAATAATGTGAATAACATAATAATACTCCTTTTAATTCTCTTATAATTATCTCTTTAATGTCAAATAAAACCTGTGATAAATCTTATCTGATAATATTTTCCTAAATAAGTGGGCTCAATAATCGTGCAAATGACTCTTTTATCTGGTTTTTAATCCCTCTTTTAGCCCATTTGGAGGTAGCAAGACTTTTACACCTCTCGGTGTCTTTAATGAATTGTTTTTCAATTTTTTGTGCAAGTATATTATTGTAAATAATACCTGTTATCTCAAAATTGTGTTCAAGAGAGCGGTTATCCATATTGGCTGAGCCGATTATACAAAACTCCCCATCTATGGATATAACCTTTGAGTGGTTAAAGCCCTTTCCAAAAAGATATACCTTGACTCCTGCCTCTAACAGTTCTGTTGCGTAAGAGAGCGTACTCCAGTGCGCAAAATTTGTATCTGATTTCTCCGGGATCATTAGTGACACCTCCACCCCTCCA
>JAUYTB010000153.1 GCA_030695305.1 Bacteroidales bacterium | reverse complement strand
AAGGATATAAAGGGTCAGGCTCAATTTTAGGAAGCAGCTACAGCTATAAATACACAAGCAATTTTGTAGATGTACCTCTTTTAATAGCATTTAAGCCAATCTCTTTAATAACAATTCTTGCAGGCCCGCAATACTCATTTTTGATTAGTGATAAATATGAATTCAACAGTGCTGTTGTTAATATCGATCAGGAAAATCAATTTAAAAATGACAATATCAGGAAAAACATTCTCTGTTTCATAGGAGGTGCTGATATTAATTTAAGTAAAGTTGTTATCGGGGCTAGAGTAGGATGGGATATCCAGGACAATAAAGGAGATGGAACATCTCAAACTCCACGCTATAAGAATGTATGGTATCAGGCGACTATAGGATTTAGATTCTAAAATTTAAAAAACACCTTACCTGTTCATTTTAACAGGCAAGGTGTTTTAAACCATTAATTAGGTGATTTTTACATCCAATTTTCATACCTTTAGCAAAATTTAATAATGCTATTTACATGAAAAAAAGGTTTTTTCCCCTCAGCTTTACTTTAACTGCCCTCCTGATATTGGTTGGCAGTACTTCTCTATTTTCACAGGATATTGTCACTGCTGTTAACAGAGGGAATCTGGAAGAGCTTAATGCACTTCTTGCCAAGAGTGTCGATCCAAACACCAAGGTGGGCAAGGAGACAATTCTCGCTCTCTCCATAGATGGCAAAAATCCCGAGATTATTAAGAGCCTCATAAACGCCAAAGGTATAAAGATTAACGAGTGGAACATAGAGAGTATGCCGGGACTCTCATGGAAATATACTGCGCTTATGAAAGCAGTTGCATATCCCGAAATTGTAAAACAGTTGATAGACAAAGGGGCTTTGTTAGATCTTCAGGACGACAAAATTGACTGGGAGGGAAAACTTCACGAATCTGGTGGTTATACAGCGCTAATGTTGGCTGCAGGAGCACCCAATTTTACATATACCGAAACTGCAAAAATGCTTCTTGATAAAGGTGCAAAGGTCAATATTCAGAGTAAGATGGGATATACTGCACTGATGTTTGCCGTTCATAATACAGAACTGGTAAATATGATTTTAGCCAAAAATCCCAATATAGATCTTCAAAACAAAGGCGGAGAGTCTGCATTGATGCTTGCAGCGGGTAAATATACCGAAGTAACCAAAATTCTGCTTGACAGGGGGGCAAATATTCTTTTTAGGCAATCTCCTCACAGATCTACCAGAAATGCGCTTGATTATGCAGCTCAATACGGAAACATTGAGACAGCAAAGCTTATTCTTGCACGGGCTGTAGAGTTGAAGGTAAAGGAGGAGGTCATAAGCGGCTCTTTACGTCACGCTGTACTATCGGACCAGGTAGAGATGGCAAAATATCTTTTAGATGAGGGGGCGCTTATAGAGGGGACCGATCACGAAGGAGGTTACACCCCATTGATGCTAACCTCGCATCTGCCAATGGTACAACTTCTTATTTCAAGAGGAGCAAATGTAAATGCAAAGAACAAGTTTAACTATACACCCCTGCATAAAGCCGTAACTAACTTTATGGTTGCCAAGCCAAATGAGAAGGATTGCGAAAAGATCCTCAATCTGCTCATAGAAAAGGGAGCAGATATCAACGCCAGGGATGGGAACGGGAACACCCCTCTTATGTCTGCTGTCCAAAAGATGACCCCTACAAAAATTTTAGTAGCAAAAGGGGCAGATATTAACATCCAAAACAATGATGGTGAGACGGCTCTTATGTTTGCCGTAAAAGGTGGCCTCCTTAAAGCTATCCTTGGAATGATTCCTGTGGTAGGTGGCTCGGTTGATGCTGTAAAGCTATTGGTTAGCAAAGGGGCAGATATCAATGTCTCTGATAAATGGGGAAAAACGGCACTTATGCACGCTGCTTGTGGTGTCAACGCAGTTGGAAATAGATACAGCACCTACACAGAGATTCTTGGATTTCTAATCAGCAAAGGGGCAAATATTGAAGCCGAAGATAAAGAGGGGAATACAGCTCTCTACTGGGCTCAACGTTACAGCCGTACAAAATCGGCAGAGTTACTACTCGCCAAAGGGGCAAATCCTGCAAAAAAATATGATAAGAGCCAGGATAAATCCAATGTTACAGCCGGGATTGTAGGAATATGGGAAAAATATTTTAAACATGAAGGGATAACCTATACAACCAGAGTTGTTTTCAAATCTGACTGGAGTTATAGCAAAGCTCTTAAAGATCCTAAAACCGGATGGATTCCGGATGGCGGAGGTTATACAAGCTATGAATTACGTGATGGAAGAATATGGCTTTTTAATAATCTAACACCTGCCGTTGTAGAGTGGAGATTTGAGGGTAAAGATTTGGTTATGAACGGAGAAAAGTATGTAAAGGTTGCAAAATAGAGAATTTTGATATCTCTTGTCTCTGTAACAGCCGGCCTGCTTTTCTCGTATTGATATTATAAATACAATTTGTAAGCCATGAGACAAGTGAAATATTTATTGTTTTTAATTTTTAGTATCTCACTTTTTACCGGGTGTAGAAAGGAGGTCAATTTTGGCTCTTTAGGAAATTTCAACCAAAAGGTCCTGCTGCAGTACGAATTTATAAATTACGCCTGGGGGTTTCAGAACAGTGGGTGGTTTGCAGACTCAACCGGCACCGTTTACACATATAATCGTCCTTCTGACTGGAATCACTGCGAAATAAACGAAACTCTTACCGAAGAAGAGATGGAGAGCAATCTCTCCAAGTGCATAAGACCTGGTATATACTATCCTCAAAAGAGATTCTTATCTGCTTATAATCTTTTTAAATCTGCAAAAAACGGAAAGATCTTAGGTCCAACACAAGAGATGTTCGATGCAGGAGCTAAGGTATACTCGTGTTTTATATACAATCCAACAAGCAGAACCTACAAAAAAGTCCTGCTTAGAGAGACCGGAGATTTTAGAATAGAAAATAGCAGCAGTGCCGCCAAAGAGATTGTTGAGTTGATGGAGTTAATAACAGAAGAGCTCGTAAAACAACAAAAAATTTGAACAAGGATTTAAGTTGTGAGAATTATCTCAAAGCTGGATTCTATCTTTATATTTTCGGGAGATCTCTATCGATTTGCCTCCTGCATAAACGCAAGATGCATCGGTTTTTGTAATGTGGGTTTTGTTAACAAGATAGGAGCGGTGAACCCGTATAAATCTGGAATCCAAAACCTCTTCCCAATGAGTTATGTTCATTTTAGTTCTGTAGGATATCTCCTCAATACATCTTACCCACACTTCATAATCCCTTGATTCAATATATACTATTGTATTTATAGGAATAGATATCTTTTTTCGGTCAGATGTAAACTCTATGAGACGGTTCTCTTCAATCTCTTCTGCCGACAAAAATTTTATCTCCAATAATTTCTCAAGAGATAGCAGGCAAATCATAATCAGCCATAAAAAAAATGGATTGAAAATAATCTCTAACTCTGTGGTGAATCCAAAATTGTAGAGATATAAATGGACAAACAGAATTGTCTGGTACTCTACCAGGATTGTAATAAGGGCAAGGTAGATTGAGTGTAAAACTAATGTTTTCAGACTTTTTAAGGAGATCTCCTTAATCATTATTTTTGCCGTAATTACACCGGGCAACAGCGCAATTGCCAACATAAGGGAGGAGTAATAGTCTTGTGTTACGCTCCTAAGCACGCCGCTCAAAAGCAACACAGATGCAATCCAGAAAATAAAATTGAAATACCTTCTCATGTTTCAAAATTAATCTATTTCCCATTCAATTTAATCTGTTTGATACCGGAATAGCCCCATTTTAATATTTAGAGAGGGATTTTACACAATAAGAGAGGGATTATTCCGGTGAATTTTTAATGTTTTATCTTACTGAGGGGTAACTTTGTCTTGAATTTTTAAAACACAAAAAAGATGGATCTAGTAAAGTTATTCATTGAAGGTGGGGACCTCTTTATGACAATTCTCACTATTGAATTTATTCTAATGATTCTTGCCGCCTGGAAAGCTCCTGCATGGGTTAAAGAGATTGGAATAATAGCTCTTACAACAGGAATTCTTGCTACATTTTTAGGGCTCTATCAGGCATTTATTGCTGTTCAGTTGGCAGGAAGTGTCCCAATGGGTGTGATGTGCGGGGGTTTAAAAGTTGCAAGCATTCCAACTATGTATGGAATGATTATTTTTCTTGTATCACTGGTTATCCGAATAGTTCAGAAACCAAGAATTTAACACAGGAGAGAGAACCCGGGTCATAATAAGATAATCAGATACTAAACTTTTTTGTAACTTTCCACAAACAATTCAACTATTACATTTATGGAGAGAGTAGTTAATTATCTCAACAATCTTAATAAAAACAACAACAAGGAGTGGTTTGACAACAATAAGAGAGATTATCTGGAGGCCCGGGATGTTTTTAATCAATTTACAGAGGAGCTGATAAAGGGGATATCCCAATTTGACTCTCAAATCAAAAACATTACTGTAAAAGATTGTACATACAGAATTTATCGTGATACACGTTTCTCAAAAGACAAAACTCCATATAAAACTCATATGGGTGCATTTATATCTCAAGGAGGTAAAAACGGGGGACACTCCGGTTACTATTTTCATATTGAAGCGCATAACACAAACTATATTGGAGGGCATATACTCAGTACCGGAATCTACCGCCCTCTTCCTAATGTTCTTAAAAGCATACGCGAAGAGATTATGCTTAACGGGGAGAGATTTATCGAGGCAGTCAAAGCTGCAGAGGGTTTCAATCTGGACATTAGTGATCTCTTAAAGAGAGTCCCATCCGGGTTCCCTGTCGACTCTCATTATGCAGAGTATTTTAAATTAAAAAATTACTTTCTTGTACAATATGTAGATGACAGCTTTCTATTTAGCAAAAGCCTCTTAGAAAAGACAGTAGCTGAATACAAAAAGACGCTTGCTCTTAATAATATACTAAACATGTGTGTAGATTATTCCAATAATAGAGAGTAATTTACATTAATGTGTAAAAACGAACTGCTCAGTTATAATTAGGCCCCAATCTGCTCTGGTCGCAATAGAGACTATACTCTACTATTTAAAAATCAGAATAAAAGTTTAGTTTACGCAATGTAAAGAATTCTTGCAAACTACATCAAAAAGCCCTCTTTTATAAAAGCTCCAATATCTCTCTTCTTTTTGTTTGCACTGTTTCTATCGTGCTCTATTTCTGATATTTATTGACTGATTGGATAGATCGAATGATTCTAATTTCTTTTAACCCATTTTCTATGGCACACTTTGTGACCTATAAAGGGTAATGAATAAACCACTCATCTATACTCTCCTTCTAATGATCTCTTCATTTGCAGGGAATACGGCATATGCTCAGGCGAGTGTAACCGCACATGCAACAGCCGAAGTTATACTTGCACTCACTGCGACCGAAGGGGCAACTCTTAACTTTGGTAAGTTCTCTCCCGAGAACGAAGGGGGTGAAATAAAGCTTAATCCGGATGGAGACAGAACCTCTACCGGAAAATTAATTCTTGGAGGCGGATCCTACAATCCTGCATCATTTTATCTAACGGGACAACCGGAATTTTCGGTAAACATTAAACTCCCATCAATACCCATCTTGTTAACTAACAGCGAAAAAGGCAAAACAATGGAGATAAAAAACTGGGAGTCTATACCCCCTGCGGGAGGTGGAGTGAAAATTCAAAGCAGTGGAGATTTAAGTCTTAGTGTTGGGGCAACACTTAAGGTTGGAAACATGAACGACAATCCTGTTGGAAAATATATAGGGACATACTCAATTACATTTGGGTACGACTAATCTAATTTTATAATTTGAAATCTTAATTACCAAGAATTTATGTAAACATATTTTACTCGTGTAAATTATATTTTTACATTAAGTATGTTATGTAAAATTATTTCATACCTTCGTTCCGACAAAAAGAACGGATATGAAAAAACTTGCATTACTCCCCTTTTTCCTTTTAATTGCCATTGTTTTTCAAAGCTCTTTTATATCGGCACAGAGTGTGGTATTCGGCACTGCAACTGCCGAGGTTGTGGAGATTGTAAGTCTCTCATCTTCTACTGTAAATGACTTTAGTATTCCCGTACAGGAGGGAGAGAGAGAGAGAGTATCTCTGGGAGAAATTAATATCCTTTCCGGAATAAATGTTGAATTCGCCATTATTATAAAGGCGGCCGAAGTTTCAAATGAGACAGGAGACATAATAGTTTTCGAACCTGCTATTAATACTAACTCAAATATAAATTCAATATCCGGCAACAAAACTATATCGTTAACCGGGAATGCACTACAAAACAAAGAGTTTAGCACGGGAATTTTTAGAGGATCCTACTCAATTATCCTTGCATATAACTAGAGAGAGTTATCTCGTTTTCTCTTAAATCTCATCCGAAATCTTAGAGTCCCGAAATCTGAATCGGAAACAATTATTTTACTCATTGTAAAGATACTTTCCTTTTAATTCTATTTATGATTGTCCAAAAGGCCTGATTATACGGGCTTTATTCTAATTAATCTCTTTGTAACACATTGATTGCCTGTAGCTTATCTGTCGTTCACGGCTATTTTGGTTTGATATCCATTTTTCCCCGATTTTCCATGGCACACTTTCTGACTTATAAAGGGTAAAGAACAATTTTATAAATCATTAAAACATAAAAAAATCATGAAATCAATTACCAAAATCATTACACTTTCAATTATCGCTCTTGGATTCTCAACTGCATCTTTTGCTCAGGTTGGCGCTACTGCAACCGCCACTGGAACTATCGTTGCCCCTATCGCAATTGTTAAAGTTGTAGATCTAAACTTCGGAAACATTGCAGTTAGTGCCACAGGAGGAACAGTTATCCTTGCCCCTGCAGGAACCCGCACCATAACAGGTGGTGTTACTTTACCGGCCGTTATTGGTGATGTTACTGCTGCCGAGTTCACTGTAACCGGTTCGATTGGATACACATATGCTATTTCCCTGCCTACAACTCCAACTACAGTCACTTCCGAAGCAAATACAATGACAGTTGATGCCTTTACAAGTACTCCGAATTCAACCGGCACTCTTACGGGCGGTACAGAAACAGTAAAAGTGGGCGCAACAATTAACGTTAGTGCAAACCAGGCAGCAGGAACTTATACATCTGCAACACCTTTCACTGTTACCGTAAACTATAACTAGAGTTATAATTAAACAAACAGTGTATTAACAGTAGATAATTCGTAAGAGAGATCTGCTGTTATTTAAACATAGCGATTAATATTTAAAAGCCAAGTACTATGTTAAAATCAAAATTAAACATCTGCACCTTTATAACAGGAGTGATAATAATGTTTATTATAGCTCCGCCAATTGCAGTTGCACAGGGTAATCTTCTGGTAACACCCAGGAGGGTAGTTTTTGACGGAACCAGACGGGTTCTGGAGCTAAATTTAGCCAATACCGGTGTTGACTCCTCTAAGTATAATGTCTCTCTCATTCAGTATAAAATGAATGAAGATGGCTCATTTACAGAGATTACAGAGCCAGAACCCGGACAATATTTTGCAGATAAGAATATACGGTTTTTCCCAAGAACAGTAACTTTAGGGCCAAATGAAGCTCAGGTTGTAAAAATGCAGGTAACAAATACAGAGAGACTTGCAGCTGGTGAATACCGTTCTCATATCTATTTTCGTTCTGTGCCAAAACTTACAGCACTTGGAATAGACGATATTAAAAAAGATACGACCTCTGTGAGTGTGCAGCTCACTCCTGTATTCGGGATAACCATTCCCGTAATAATCCGAATTGGTGTGCCCGACACAAAAACCAACCTTTCTGATGTAAAATTTGAAGAGCTGGATGACACAACCAAAGTTCTTGAGGTAAAATTCACCCGCACAGGCAACATGTCTGTCTATGGAGATCTAAGGGTTGTACACATCGCTCCCAATGGGATAGAGACCCTTGTTGGCTCCCTTAACGGAGTTGCTGTTTATACACCGAACAAAACAAGAACGCTTAGAATGACCCTTTCAAATGAGAGGACAATTAACTATAAAACAGGGAAGTTTAATATTTCATATTTATCTCAATCGGATACAAGACCGGAGAAATATGCAGAGACTGAATTTCTTCTCAGGTAATTAATATGAAAAAAGAGATTGTAAATATTAATATCTTTTATCGGGCTATCTTTTTGACCATTTTGCTCTTAGCGCCAAAAGTTCATTTTTCCCAGTCGATTCAAGTCACCGTGACCACAACGCAAAATCTTAGCTTTGGTATTTTTTATCCCACAGGGTCGGGAGGGGCAGTAATAATCTCCGCATTGGGAGCACGCTCTTCTACCGGGAATGTTGTATTGCTGGGAGGAGGAATCTCGTCAAATGCCACATTTGAGGTAACCGGTAAAGGAAGCCCTAACAGCATTACTTCAATAACCATAAGCAACTCTACATTAACCGGGTCAAATGGAGGGACGCTCTCTTTAAATACCTTTACAACAAGCCCCAGTCCAATTATTAATATCAAGAACAGAACTGCAACAGTAAACGTAGGGGCCCGATTAGTTGTTGGAACCATATCTCAAAATCCGCCAGGAAACTATGTAGGAACATTTAATGTGTTATTCAATTATAACTGAGTTTAGTTAAAACTCCTGCAGATGATATCTATATTTTCATTAATATGATCCACATAAAAAATGGCTCTTATCGCAAATTTTGTGCTCTCACTGTACTATTTGTATTGTTATCCGTTACTCGGGTAAGTGCACAGCAGGAGGTGGATTATGATGAATTAAATATTTTTTTGAGTCTCCCCAAAATAGGAGGGGCAGATTTACCGGCCCTTATTCGTGGCGAAGAGCTTTACCTTTCTATAACAGATCTCTTTAACTTTCTAAAGATCAAAAATACCTCCTCTCCTGGATTTGACACAGTATCTGGTTTTTTCTTGACAGAGAATGACTCATACCTTATAGACCGTGTTAATTCAAAAATTGAGTATCAAAAAAAGGTTTTCAATATAAAAATGGGGGATCTACTAAGAACTGAGACTAATCTATACTTAAAGGCAACCATTTTTGGCGAGATATTTGGTCTTGAGTGTACTTTCTATTTCCGAAGTCTATCTGTTTTGCTTAATACTAAAGTTGAACTACCTGTAATCCGCGAGATGCGCAGTGAGCAGATGAGAAAAAATCTAAACCAAATCAAAGGGGAGATTAAAGCAGATACCTTAATAGGTAGGAGCTACCATCTCTTTCGCTTTGGTATAGCAGACTGGTCTCTTGCCTCTTCCCAGCAAATAGGAGGAAAGACAAACAACCGTGCCTCTCTCTCTTTAGGATCTGCACTTGCAGGAGGAGAGTTAAATGCTACTATCAACTACAATGATGCCACTGCTTTTTCTGTAAGAGATCAGGCCTACTCCTGGAGATATGTAAATAATAACATTAAACTATTTAAACAGATAGTAGCCGGTAAAATAACAACAGATGCTATCGCATCACTGAACACCCAGGTTATTGGATTGAGAATTACCAATACCCCTACAACCTTCCGACAATCATACGGAACATATACCCTTAGCGATGTAACAGAACCCGGTTGGCTGGTCGAGTTGTTTGTTAATAGTGTTCTTGTAGATTATAAAAAAGCTGATGCTTCGGGCTTCTTCACTTTCGAAGTCCCTCTGGTTTATGGAAATACCGAAGTTAAACTGCAGTTTTACGGCCCCTGGGGTGAGGAGAGATCAAAAGAGAAGAGCATAAATATTCCATACAACTTTCTTCCAAAAGGGATATTTGAGTATAACCTCAACGGTGGTATTACAAATGATACCCTGGCAAGAGTATTCTCAAGATTGAATATGGATTATGGTATCTCAAGATCTTTTACTGTTGGTGGTGGAGTTGAATACCTCTCTTCCCTTACATCCGGTCAGTTTCTTCCCTTTATCCGTTCGTCAGTGAGAATCTCTTCAAAATTAATTCTATCGGGAGAGTATACTTACGGTGCCCGATTCGAAGGATCACTCAATTACAGATTGCCTTCCGATATTCAGCTTGAGGCCAGTTATGTAAAGTACGATAAAGGACAAACAGCTATAAATACAAACTATACAGAAGAGCGTAAAGTCTCTTTATCGGCCCCAATCAGGGGTAAAAATATGGTTATGTACTCCAGATTATCTATAAACCAGTATTTAATGCCTCAGTCAAAATATACTGCTGCAGAAATACTTTTGTCTAGCGTTATTTTTGGTGTTAATACAAACTTAACCACAAATGCTGTATTTTCACAATTGTTTAAGCCCGACATATACAGCACCTTATCTCTATTTATCCGTTTTCCAAAAGGGTTTATCTTAACACCTCAGTCACAGTTTAACTATAGTCACGGCAAGTTTATTACATTTAAAACCGGCCTGGAAAAACGTATATTTAAGAGTGGGTACATATCTGCCTCATACGAAAAGAATTTTAGCAATAATATTACAAGTATAGATCTTGGGCTCCGTTTAGATCTATCTTTTACCCAGTTGAATTTCAACGCGAGGAGGAGTAATAATACCACTACATTTTCGGAGTATGCCACCGGAAGTATTATTATGGATGCAAAGAACAGATATGTGGGTGCCACCAGAAGGGCAAATTCGGGTAAAGGGGGGTTGCTCATTTATCCTTACCTGGATTTAAATTGTAACGGAGAGAGAGACCCGGACGAACCTAAAGTCTTTGGGCTTCAACTGCATTTAAATGGTGGGCGTGTAGAGTACAGCGTTAAAGACTCAACTATAAGAGTATTTGAGCTTGAATCCTATGCAAAATATCTGCTCACTTTTTCCGGCTCTAATCTTGACAACATTGCCTGGCAGCTCAAAAACAAAGTTTACGACGTAACTATAGAACCCAATCAGGTTAAGAAAATAGAGATACCTGTTCAAGTATATGGCGAGGCATCCGGAATGGTATACCTTAGGAGTGGCTCGGCAGAATTGGGACAAGGGAGAATAATTATTGATTTTTATAACAGCAACAATCAACTTGTTATGAGCACCCTCTCCGAAGATGACGGATTCTTTAGTTTACTTGGGTTTGCACCGGGGGAGTATGTTGCGGTTATAAACAGAGATCAGATGGGGAGTCTAAATATGGTTTCAACTCCTTTTGAGATAAGATTTACAATCTCTAAGACAAGATACGGAGATATTGCAGACGGTCTGGATTTTATAATTGAGAAGAGTCTATCTGCCGGTAAAGATGAGGGTATAAATGGAGAATAAAACCCTCAGGGTTGGATGAAGTACTTTTCTATCTTTGCATTAAGGGTTGGCCTTGTAATCTCCAGGATTCTTGATGCCTCAAGTTTGTTCCATTTTACTTCGTCTAAAACCCTTTTAATATAATGCTTTTCTATTGCAGAAAGGGATTTCATTTCAAACACCTCGCTCTCTTTCTCTATATAATCCCCTACCCGACTATTGAGAATTAAATTCTCAACCTCCATAACATCGTTCTTTGTCATCACTACTGCCTGCATAAGTGTATTTTCTAGTTCACGAACATTCCCCAGCCAATCATGCTCTTTAAGTGCCTCTATTACTCCCGCTCCTATCTTTTTAACATTTTTGTTAAACCTCTTGTTTAGTTTGCACAGGAAGTGAATAACAAGGTCGTTTATATCCTCTTTTCTATCTCTTAAAGGAGGAAGAGTAATGGTAAATACTTTTAGTCTGTAGTATAGGTCTTCTCTGAATTTCCCTTGTTTTATGAGCTCTTCAAGGTTTTTATTGGATGCTGTAATTATTCTTGCCCTCATTGGTATAGGGGCCTCTCCGCCCACTCTTTCAAACTCCAGCTCCTGTATAACTCTAAGTAATTTTACCTGAGTATTTAATGACACTTCCGAAATCTCATCTAAGAATATAGAGCCATCTCCTGCTAGCTCAAATTTGCCCTTTTTATCTCTGATTGAGTCGGTGAACGACCCCTTTACGTGACCAAAAAGCTCACTCTCCAGCAACGTCTCTGTAAGGGCACTGCAGTTAACTACAACTAATGGCTTATCATAAGTGATACCGGAAAAATGGATTAATCTTGCGATTAGCTCCTTCCCTGTACCGGTCTCTCCCTGAATCAAAACATTAACCTTGTTCATTGAGATAAGGCCGATATTTTTAAATATCTCCATCATCTGCGGAGTCTTTCCAACCAAAAGAGTGTTATCAAAATTAGGTATTTTTTGGTTATTCGTTCTTAGAACATCCGTTAATGTTGCGCTCTGTCTAACAGAGTTAAGAGCCTTATGAACAATAGTTTTAAGAAGATCCGGATTAATTGGTTTTTCCAGAAAATCAAAAGCTCCCTCCTGAATTGACTTTATTGTTAAAGTAATGTCTCCAAAGCCGGTGAGCATAATAACCGGGATACCATGTTTAAGCGCAATAATTTTATTTAAAACCTCAAGTCCGTTTAATCCCGGCATTTGGAAGTCAGTTATCACTAAATCCGGACATTCTGATATAACAAGAGATAGTCCAATCTCTCCATTTTCTGCCTCTAAAACCTCCTGCCCATCTTTTTTTAGAACAGCACAAATTATTTTACGAATTAACCTGTCATCGTCAATAACTAGAATTTTTCCCATAAATAATTTTAAATCAACGTTTTAAAGTATTCGATGCTGAATATTACTGTTTTAACAATCCTATCTATTGTATCGTCCTAGTCTTTCATCTCCCAGCTTCCTCTATGTATAGCCCTTACATCACTCATGACCGATGTGATACCTAATGTAGAGAGCTCTGTAAGCATCGTATGGGTAATTGATCTCAATTTCTCATGATCTCGTGATTCCCCGCTCTCTCTAAGCTCTTTAAGCATTGAGGGCATCTCTTCGATAAAAATTGTTATTACCTCCTTTAACAGATCCACATCTTCACCTATCATCTGCTTTAAAAAATGAAGGTCGGGGATAGCTATATCGCTGTCTTCAACGGTACTGTACATTTGAATAATTTTTGATAAATGTATAGAGTTTATTCAAATATGAGATTTCAAAATTCTGAAAAGAATTTACATGATTCTGATATAAACCACCTGTTTTATTACTCTTCTATTCGGATAATTCCGTCTCTATTAAGAACAAGACGGTAGTGGCGAAGCTCATTCTGATTCTCGTTCTGCTTTTGTATAATCAGGTTGAGATAGTATAGCTTCTTACCTTTTGTTGTTTGATATCCCTCCAGTTCATCCGGGAGATATAGTGTAAAATCCGGATTATCCATATTTCTTAGATATTGAGAGGTGTTGAGGCGAATAATTGAGTTTACCCCCGAGAAGAAATAGGGGCTAGTTGAGTTTAGCTTCTCTCTGTCGATATGCATATGCATTCTGTATAGTATTACCTTTTCACTATCTGTTTTATATGTTGCATCAATTATAGATGATCGGTTTCTAAGTTGGAGTATCTCTTTGGGAATTTTTGAATCAGAGATAAAATCCATGCTCTCCTTTGCCCATCCGATATCTGTGTCGTTAATGTTCATTGCAATCTTATGGTCAAAGTATTTAGAGCCCATCTTGTGGGCAAAATAGAATCTTGCCAGCTCTTTAATTCTGTCTTTTAACATATAGCTCACTACAAGAGCAACAAACAGTGGCATAGTATAATTACCAAACTGTTGTTGTACAGAAAAGGCAATTATTGTTGCAAAAATCATTGATATTCCTGCTGCTAAGCTATAGAGAAACTGCTCTGTTAACACTCCGTCTTTGCGTTTTTTTACATTCAGGTAAAGATGGCTCTCTGCATATTTTTTTAGAAGGCCTAGCCGGTTTACAAAATCGGAGGAGATATTTTTTTGCTCACTATCTACAACTTGATATCCCCGGTCTTTTTTGAATTCAATAATCTCATTAACCATTGAGAGAATAGGAGTTTTGTATTTTTCGTAGAGCTGCTTATGTCCGTTTTTTATACCCTTCATTAGGATAAAGCTGTACTTCTCAATAACATTACACATAAACTCCTCCCCAAAGAGATAGGAGCCCATAAGTTTGGAGTCAATATGGGGAACATTAATAATATGGTAAATATCTTTATATCTCTCAAATATTACCCTTACGTTCTTTATAAAGTTAACCACAAGGTAGTCCAGATCTTCCGGTTTAACTCCGTTAATGTGGGTTACCTCATCCCTTAAAGAACTTTTAAGGATAGAGAGGAACATTTTTATCTGATATTCATACTCTTGTAAATTTGTTCTGCTTGACTGTGAGGCGATCTGCCTGGATGCCTTCTCTAGATAGATAAAAGGAGAGTTTTCTGCCCATACTATATTTCGCAAAAGATATACAGGAGTGGTGAGACGAATATTTGTCCTTAAGTCTCTATAAAAGTGAGATTTAGAGTAATTAAATCTATTAACATCCAGACTATTAGGGATAAACATCCATATATTGAATGCAAAATCATTCAATTTTAGCTTCTTTCTTGCTCCAAAACTTACCTTTATCTCTACAGAATATCTGTCATGCTGTTTAACTTGTTCATCAATCATCTCATCTCTTATTATCTATGATAATGACATTAAAAAAAGACTCCGTTAGGTGTATATCCAAGCCATCTTAAGAGTGTCTCTCCCCAAATAATTATTACAAACCAGCTAATTACAAGCATTGTGAATCCAAACTTAAATGTATCGGAGATGCTGTAGTGATTAGTGGTATAAAGAAGAGCCGCCGGTTTACTGTTAAAAGGCAGCACATAAACGTGCTCTATAAGCAGGGCCACCGGAAACGAGAGACTCATAATTGGATATCCAAATTTTTGAGCTACCCCAATTGCAATTGGCACAAATATTAGAGCCCTCATAGTTTTTGACTGAAATAACATTCCACTGAATATCATTACAAATGTGAGACTTAAGTATAGAACCCAAAATGGTGTCTGCTCGGTTATTCCAAAATGGCTAAACAGAGAGTCAACCATCACTGCAGGTAAGTCGGTGACCTCAAGACCAGATCCTAATGTATAAGCCCCTGCAGAGAATAGCATAAGATGCCATGGTATATCTACATCGTTCCATTTTACAATTCCAATCCCGGGCAAAAGAGCAACGACAGCTCCCATAAACGCAACGGCAGTCTGTGAGATTCCATGCTGCTTGTCTGTTGCCCAAAGTAAAAGAACAACCACAAAGATTGCAATTGCTTTAAATTCGTCCAATTTCATCTTTCCTAAAAGGTGAAACTCCTCTTTAAGTCTCTCCATACCTCCCTCTATCTGAGGTACCCTCTCACCGGGTTTCATAGGAAAGATTATTTTAGTACCTACTATCCATCCTATGATTATCAATAGCATGCATAGCGGAAATGCGGCAAAGAACCAATCCTGGAAACCAAACATAGACATACCCATAGAGCCTGCAATCAGTGAGCCTGCAAGGAGGTTCGCACCTGAACCGGTAATAAACCCACTCGCTCCCATATTGATTTGAAAGAGGTTCTGGAGTACAATATTTCTTCCGAAGTTGTTTCTATTATCGGGTGTCGCTCCGTAAATGGCTGCAATAACCATAAAAATTGGCAGTAAAATTGTCGCTTTTGCTGTTGTTGCAGATATAAAGACAGAGAGAACAACATTGATTACGATAAAGCTGAAAAAGATCCATGTAGCGTTCTTTCCAAAGCGTATAACAAACCATAAAGCAAACCTTTTAGCAACTCTCGTCTTAACAAGCATACTTGCAAGAACAAATGAGAGAATATTTAGCCACATTACCGGGTGGCCTAGCTGTGCATAAGCCAGCTTCTCCGATGTTACTCCGGTTAGCACCATTGTAATGATAACCAGAAGGGAGGTGAGATAGTTGGGTATTGCCTCAGTAATCCATAAGACTATGGAGGCAGCAAAGATTGCAAGCATTGCATAGTTTATACGCGAAAAGTTCTCCGTTCCAAGTTCATTAAACCGCTTTAGTGACTCTTTTCCTAAAAGGTCAGGACTAATGTCGTTAAGAAACGAGATATCGAGAAAAAAGTAGATTCCAATAAAAACCAGGATTGCCAAAGGGGCTCCTGCAAGCTCCATCCACTTCTCGAATCCCACCTTTTCACTCTTCTTTAACTTCTCTACACGATAGTTATTCATATCCAGAATATCGTGCGGCTTCTCTGCAAAACTCATCTTTATTCAGTTTAGTAATTAATAAAAAGAGATTATCCGCCCGAATGTCAGCGAGAACCTCCGGGCGGATTCTCATGCATGTTTTACCACTTAGTGTACGGATGCTTCATAAGCATTGAGTTATAATATTTTGAATCCCCGGTAACCTCCTCACCAATCCAATCTGGCCTTATAAACTCCTGATCTTCTGAGATAAGCTCTACCTCTGCTACAATAAGACCTTGGTTCTCTCCATAGAATTCATCAACCTCGAATGTGTGCTCTCCGGATTTTACCTCATAACGTGTTTTGTCAATAACACCCGGTTCACAAATCTTTAACAACTCTTCAACATCAGAAACAGGAATCTCTCTCTCCCACTCATACCTTGAGGCTCCGCTGGCACTACCAATGCCTTTTATTGTGATATACCCCGATTTGCCCTTAATCCTCACCCGAACTGTGCGCTCCGGCACAGAGGATAGGTAACCCTGTGTTATTCTGGTCTCCTTGGAGGCCACCTTTTTGAAATCATCCGATTTCACAAGGAATTTTCTCTCTATCTCCTGTGCCATACTATTCGTTTGCTAAAGGTTTGTTTATCATTCCTATTACCCGCTTGATTGCCTGAAGGTAGTTAATGTTCTCTACCCCTTCAAGGCCAACATCTTTGATTGTTTTCAAGATATCTTCAACCTCTGTTGATTCTGAGTTAATTGTTACCAGTTTTGCCCCATTAATCAACACAACTCCTGTTTCGCAAATAGTGTTGTTTACCATATAACCGAAGCGTTGCTTATAAACTCTAACTGCCTGAAGGTCTGGATGACTCTCGATTATCTCCATGAACTGCTCATAAGTATAAATATCTCTGTTCAGTTCAGGCATAGTTACCTGAAAAGCAGGAAATACCTCTCTTTTGAGAATCTCTGCAGATATCGGAAATTCACCCTTCATTAAAGGGTTCCACTGCTCCAGCCCGTCAACACTCTGAACAAATGTCTTTATATCCATCTTTCCGTCACGAATCTTTGTATTATTAATGTCATTTGTACGGGATACGATGTATATCTCTGTGCTGGTTCTCTCCCATACCTTCTCCGGAACGGGAACAGAGAGACGAGCCATTCTCGCAGCTGCATTGTCAAAATTCTGACCGAATGTACGGTACTCAAATCTTGGCTTTGATATCTCTCCTATTTTCAGCTCTTCCTTACTCATATTAATAGTTTTTAACGATAAAATGATTAGTTGGCGTTATTGTTTGATGTCCCTTTGGTTGGGTTATCAAATATTACAAGATTATTTGATCCATCAGGTTTACGTCCATAAGACTTTTTCCCCGAAAGTGATATAGTATTAAAATCTAACTCTGCAACACGCACTCCA
>JAUYTB010000148.1 GCA_030695305.1 Bacteroidales bacterium | reverse complement strand
AAAAAGGTAGTTTTATTGGCTTTTTGTGCTTGTGTTGCGGGCCTATTGTTTACAGGGTGTAATAAGGACAGCTTCAATCTCTTCTCTTCGGAGGGGGTTGAGATCTATCTGCTTAAATCGTTCAAGACTGTAGAGAATTCTCAAAGGATTAACGAGAAGAGTATTGTTTTAAAGAGCTCTCCGGTGGTGAGATATTCCGACATTCTCTCCTATAACAGTGATAAGCACACTTTTAAAGTGAGTGATAGGGCTATAGAGGCCATTAAAGATATCAATCATTCGGTTTTTGGGGTTGCTTTTGCCGTAACTGCCAACGGAAGAGTTGTATACACCGGCTACTTCTGGCCGATGTTCTCATCAGCATCCTGCAACTGGGTAACCATCGATCCAATTATTGCAGAGTACACAAAAGAGCTTAAGGTAACCCTGGGTTACCCCGGAGATTGGGAGGGTGTAGAGGATAGAAGAAACGATGAGAGGATAATCTCAATTCTTAAGCGGGATAAAAAGCTTATCGAATAGCAGCTAGTTATTATAACTTACTCAACTCGCTTTTAGCAATTCTTACATAGTAGTTTTTTGCATTGGGGTAAGAGTCGCTGCCGCCGCAAAGTAGTAGGAGATCGATATAATTCTCGGAGCTTTTGGTTCCGCCGCGTGGTGAGGCAAGGTAGGGATAAATTCCTGTTATCTTTGGAATGTTCAGCCTTTTATATTCGCCGTTCAGCCCCTTTTTGATATACACCTTATCCCATGTGGTGCATATGTAGTACATCTGCCCGGCAACCTCAAACATACGTATCCAGTTTGTTTTACTGTCGGTTATTGGGATCTCCTGGTTGTTCCATGCACTTCCGCTTCTGGTTCCGTGAATAAATGAGTTTTTAAATCTGTCGCCGGGGTCAAGCTTGGTAAGATAGATTATGTTAACCAGACCGTTTGCATCAACATATAAATCACTGTTATCTACCAGCTCCGGCCTTGTCTGTGCAAGTGGGTGGTTTTGCAGATTTACTACGTCGTGGTTAATCCAGCTACCGTTTCTCTTCTCAAAGTAGCGGGATTTTTGGTATAGAGTTGGCTGATTCGCTCCGGTCCAGTCGTCCTGCACTGCCAGGATACTAATCCCAAAATCGGTAACAGCCACATATGGATAGTAGAAATCGCTTCCGAGAGCCATTCCGGCAAACTCCTGAATCCACTTAATTCCGTTTTTCTCCTTATAACAAACCACATGGGTCTTAACAAGGCCATACGAAACAGCAATCATATCATTAGCTCCGATTGATGCCCCTACCCGTATATTTACCGTCTCTCCCTGAGTAACGCCGTCATTATCTACAATTATCTCCTCCTGATATGTGTTGATATCTCCCGTTTTACAGTTTGGAAACCAGTAATGTTTTAATCTGCCGTAGGAGCCGTTCTCCGATGGATTTGTATATGTTGGTTCAAAGACTATCAGATGGACAATGCCTTGTGAATCAATGAGAATATTGCCCGGCCTTGAGGTGTTGAATTGTGCACCCCTTTGCCAGCTACCCTCTCCATCTTTACGGTAGATGGCAATCTTAGACGGATTTGCAGCGTTTGGGTTAGGATTGTTGTCCAGATTCTCATTTTCTACAACATACATATAGACGGTAGTTCCGTATCTCACTATCTTACTCTGGTTGTATCCCCACCATGTGCCGTTTGGACCATGATTTTTACTGCCCGGAATCTGCTCCGAAAAAACATTTATTGAAGAGACCTCAATCTTCTCACACCCCCCAATCATTAAAAATGAAATAACAACAAATGCAGATAAAGTGAGCTTTGTCAAGAGCGCTAGATGTGAAAATAGTGTTTTCATATGGTTGAAGTTTATGGATTTCGAAGAACTACTCAAATATAGCTAAAAATAACCCCGAGACGCAAAGCCCAATTAAAAAAATACCATTAGTTTTACGACTGCATATAAAAACGAAACACCATGATGACAAAAGATCAGTACATCCAAAGTCTTAGGAAGATGAATCTTAAGGTTTACCTTATGGGAGAACTTGTAAAGAATCCGGTCGATCATCCGATGATTAGGCCATCGATGAATTCTGTCGCTATGACATATGAGCTTGCCCAAAATCCGGAGTATCAGGATTTAATGACTGCCACATCTAATCTTACAGGAAAAACCATTAATCGCTTCTGCCATCTGCACCAAAACACAAGCGACCTTATTAAGAAGGTGAAGATGCAGCGCCTTTTGGGTCAAAAAACCGGCTCATGCTTTCAACGCTGTGTAGGGATGGACGCATTCAACGCCATCTTCTCTACCACTTTCGAAATAGATCAAAAATATGGCACTCAATATCATAAGCGCTTTACTGAGTATCTCAAATTTGTTCAGGAGAACGATCTGACAGTTGACGGGGCGATGACCGATCCCAAGGGAGACCGGAGTTTATCGCCTTCTAAACAGGCAGATGCAGACCTCTATCTGCGCATAGTTAAGATAAGCCCCGACGGTATTGTAGTTCGTGGAGCCAAAGCACACCAGACGGGTGCGGTCAACTCACACGAACATCTCATAATGCCAACAGTCGCGATGAAGGAGGAGGATGCCGATTACGCTGTCTCGTTTGCAGTTCCGTCCGATGCTCCGGGGGTTGTGATGATATACGGTCGTCAGTCGTGTGACACGCGTAAAATGGAGATTGGTGCAGATATAGATTTGGGTAATGCGCGTTTTGGCGGGCACGAGGCTCTTGTGATTTTTGATGATGTTTTTGTGCCTGCAGATAGGGTTTTTATGTGCAGGGAGTATGAGTTTGCGGGGATGATGGTTGAGCGTTTTGCCGGCTACCATCGCCAATCTTACGGGGGTTGCAAGGTGGGCGTGGGCGATGTGCTGATAGGTGCTGCTGCAGTTGCGGCCGACTATAACGGTGTGGCAGGTGCCAGCCATATAAAAGATAAGCTTATTGAGATGACCCATCTTAACGAAACTCTCTATTCATGTGGCATAGCTTGTTCGGCAGAGGGAGAGCCATTACCGGCGGGTAACTATATAATAAACCTCCTGTTGGCAAATGTGTGCAAACAGAACATCACCCGTATGCCTTACGAGATTGCACGTCTTGCCGAAGATATTGCCGGAGGGCTTATGGTTACGATGCCCTTTGAGCAAGATCTCCGCAGCAAGGAGGTAGGCCCATATATCCAAAAATATCTGAAAGGAGTTGCCAATGTACCTACCGAAAACAGGTTGCGCATCTTGCGTCTTATCGAGAACATCACCCTGGGCACCGCTGCCGTAGGTTACCGCACCGAATCTAT
>JAUYTB010000144.1 GCA_030695305.1 Bacteroidales bacterium | reverse complement strand
TTAATCCTGGCATAATTACCTCCTTATTTTAAATACAGTTAAAAATCCTTTCTACAAATATAATGAACATTTGCTCATAATAAAAGTTTTTCGTTTTATTTTTATTAATTTATGTATTTTTGAACGTTTTAAAAATTTGGGTTCATTTAGAATAAATTATGAAGATTGTATTTCTGGATATAGCAACAATGGGTGATGATATTAACCTTGCACCCTTACAAAAAAGAGGGACTCTGATATCTTATCCTTTTTCCGATTCTCAACAGGCCAAAGAGAGAATAAAAGAGGCAGATGTTGTAATTGTGAACAAGCAATATATAGGCAGAGATGAGATTGATGCAGCAGAGAATTTGCGACTTGTATGTGTCTCTGCAACAGGAGTTAATAATATAGATGTTGAGTATGCAAAGAGTAAAGGAATCCCTGTAAAGAATGTGGTGGACTACTCAACAGAGAGTGTTGCTCAGGTTACATTTGGCTCTTTACTCACTCTGGTTAACAATACCATCTACTTTGATGCTGTTGTAAAAGATGGCAGATACTCTTCTAACAATCACTTTACAGATACAGGCAGATTCTTTCATGAGATAAAGGGGAAGAGGTTCGGAATAGTGGGAATGGGAAATATCGGTAAAAGAGTTGCTCAGATTGCCAAATCTTTTGGATGTGATATATATTATTACTCAACAAGCGGAGTCGCTCACTGCAGCGATTATCCGGCACTTTCACTTGAAGAGTTGCTTACAAGCTGCGACATTGTATCCATTCACTCTCCTCTAAACGAGAGAACTAGAGACTTGATAACAAGCAGAGAGCTTAAGATAATGAAACCGGATGCAATCTTGATTAACATGGGTAGAGGGGGGATCGTAAACGAGAATGATCTTGCAGATGCTCTTAATAATGACGTAATTTCAGGAGCAGTAGTTGATGTTTATCAAAAGGAGCCAATACCGGCAGATCACCCTTTTTTACATCTTAAAAATCCTGATAAAATGGTTCTTACTCCTCATATTGGTTGGGCTAGCATTGAGGCAAGAGCTGTATTGATGGAGAGATTGGGAGAGAATATCGACTCTGTTTTTAACTCTTCACAAACTACTTAAGAGGAGAATTTGGCTCTTTTTTCATATAGTTGTACTCCAATCTATCCACAAGACGTGGAAAGAATTTGTTAAGAATCACAAGAAATTTTCCAATCGGGGTGAGAATGATCTCAGCTTTTCTTTTTTTCACTCCGTTAACTAGATACTCTGCACACTTGACTGCACTCATCATCTTAGACTCATCTCTTGGAGTCTCTCCCTGTTGTGTTCCATCTGCAACAAGTGCCTGCTCTCTGATATTTGAAGCGGTAAAACCCGGAGCAAAAATCATAACATGCAAATTATCTTTTAGATGCTCTATTCTCAGAGTGTCAAGAAACCCGTAGATAGCAAATTTTGAAGCAGAGTAACCGGTTCTCGCAGGTAGACCTTTATACCCGGCTATCGAGATAACCCCTACAACTGACCCTTCACTTTTTAAAAGATGGGGCAGGGCGTATTTAGTACAGTACACCGTACCCCAGAAATTTACATCCATAAGATTTTTGATAACCTTTAAATCCAGATCTCTAAACATAGCTCTCATAGAGATACCTGCATTGTTTACCAAAACATCTATTTGGCCGAATTTATCGATTGTCTTATTAATAAGGTTTTTACAATCTTCTTCTACTGATACATCGCACTTTACAGATAAAATTGAAGCAGTAGGGCAGGTGGCCTCAAACTCATTAAGAAGTTCTATCCTCCTGGCTGCAATCACCACTCTGCAACCTTGATTGATAAACTCTTGCGCAGCGGCCATGCCTATTCCGGAACTTGCTCCGGTTATTATAACAACCTTATTTTTAAGCATTGAACACCATTAAATTGCCATATCCCGAATTTCGTCTGCCTTATATATTCCTGTTTTCAACTTCTCTTGAATCTCACTAAATGCATTGAGTGTGTACTCAACATCTTCCAAAGAGTGCATAGAGGTAGGAATCAGACGGAACATTATAACACCTTTAGGGACTACGGGATATATTACGGCAGAGCAGAAGATCTTATAGTTTGTCCTGAGATCTATAAGAATATTGGTCGCCTCCGGAACGTTCCCCTCCAAAAAGACAGGAGTTACGCAAGCTTCGGCTTTCCCGATATTAAAACCTCTCTCTCTCAACCCTTTTTGCATGGTTCTTGTGATTAGCCAAAGCTTTTCACGAAGTTCCGGCATTGTACGAATCATATCCAGTCGCTTGAGACAACCCTCTACCATTGCCATTGGAAGAGACTTAGCATAGATTTGAGAGCGGAGATTATATCTGAGATAGCTTATAATATGCTCGGGACCTGCAACAAAACCCCCAATTCCTGCCATAGCTTTTGCAAAGGCACCAAAATAGAGATCTATCTCATCCATTACACCGTAGTGCTCAGATGTTCCTCTTCCGTTATCACCCATTACACCAAAACCGTGAGCATCATCAATAAGAATTCGGAAAGAGTACTTTTTCTTAAGTTCAACAATTTTATCCAGTATGCCCAGATCTCCTGTCATACCGTATACGCCCTCTGTAATAAGTAAAATTCCGCCACCCGTTTCGGAAACAATCTTTGTTGCCCTGGCAAGCGCCTTTTCACATTTTTCTATATTGTTATGGGGATATACAATCCTTTGACCCATATGAAGTCTCACTCCATCCATTATACAGGCGTGCGCCTCGGAGTCGTAAACTATAATATCGTGTCTGTTTACAAGTGCGTCTATGGTAGAGACCATTCCCTGATATCCGAAGTTAAAGAGATATGCATCCTCTTTAAGTTCAAATTGAGCAAGTTCTCTCTCTAACTGTTCGTGGAGTGCAGTCTGTCCGGACATCATTCTTGCCCCCATTGGATAGCCCAGACCCCATTTTTCTGTTGCTTCTGAATCTGCTTTTCTCACTTCAGGATGGTTGGCAAGTCCAAGGTAGTTATTAAACGTCCAAGCAAGTACCTCTGTACCATTGAACTTCATCCTTGGTTGAATCTGACCCTCAAGTTTCGGAAATGCAAAATATCCATGCGCTCTTTTACGGTATTGCCCCAAAGGACCGCCGTCATCGTTCTTTATTCTTTCAAAAATATCCATATTATATAATTTATTATGTGTATCTTATCCGTTGTCCGATTCTTAAAATTGATGTCTTTCTTATACCGTTAAGTGAGCACAACCGTGCAATGGATACTCCTGTTCTTTGTGAAATCCTCCCTAGTGTATCTCCACTTCTGACTATCCAAAAACGAATTTTTTCAATCTCTTTTTTGTACTCAAAATGTTGAGCATTGAGTGCAAGGATCTGGTTTTTGACAGTGTGGGAGTTAAAGTCAATTAGATCATTTGGGTTAAGGGGATTTCCAAGATAACGTATCTCAAAATGGAGATGGTATCCTGTTGATCTCCCTGTATTGCCCCCAAGACCTACCGGGTAGCCGGATCTTATTGTATCTCCGGGATTTACAGTTATTTTGTTAAGGTGTGCGTAGAGAGTCTCTAGGCCATTAAAATGGCGGACAAGTACATAGTATCCGTAATCTCTGGCCCGTTTTGTAATCCTTACAACCCCGTCAAACGCATTGTAAACGCTGTCTCCTTTGTGAACTTTAAGGTCAATTCCGTAATGATGTCTCCATCTGCGAAATCCAAAGTCGGATGTTACATACTTTACCGATGGTGGGTAGAAACTGCTTAGATCTATCTTTAGAGTATCTTTCATATCTACCAGATTCACCTGATAGGGGTTTATTTTTGTATCGCTCCATATATCGTACTCTTCCGGCATCTCAGAGAACTCAATTGCTCTGAGATAATCGGAGATAGGGATAATCTCTCTCTTTGAATCTATCCCAAATATTAGAGGGTTATAGTAGGGCTGGAACTTTGGTGGTTCAGGAAGATTTATAACAGAGATTGGTGATTCTGCTATATATCGGACTCTTTTTGAAAATGCCTCTGCTTTGCCGTGGATAAAACCGGATATCAGCAATAGTAGCAGCACTTTTGTAAAATTTCTAAGCATCAATATTTGCGTATTTTGCATGTGTTTCAATAAACTCTCTCCTTGGAGGGACTTCGTCTCCCATAAGCATAGAGAAGATTCTGTCAGCTTCTGCTGCATTGTCAATATTGACCTGTCTAAGTATTCGTGTTTCCGGATTCATTGTGGTATCCCACAGTTGAATGGCGTTCATCTCTCCGAGACCTTTATATCTCTGAATATGAATTCCACTCTCCTTCCCTTTACCGATTTTTTCAATTGCATCTTTTCGCTCCTCTTCTGTCCAGCAGTACTGCTCTTGCCTCCCTTTTTTTACAAGATAGAGTGGTGGAGTGGCTATATAAACGTGACCGTTTTTGATAAGATCCTGCATAAAACGGAAAAAGAATGTAAGGATAAGGGTGGCAATATGACTTCCGTCCACATCAGCATCGGTCATAATCACAACCTTATGGTATCTTAATTTTGTCAGATTAAGTGCCTTGCTATCCTCCTCAGTACCTATTGTAACACCAAGTGCTGTATAGATATTGCGTATCTCCTCATTCTCAAATACCTTATGCTCCATCGCCTTCTCTACATTCAAAATCTTACCTCTCAGAGGCATAATTGCCTGAAAATTTCTGTCACGACCACTCTTTGCTGTACCTCCCGCAGAGTCTCCCTCAACAAGAAAGACTTCACACGCTGCCGGGTCTCTGTTAGAACAGTCTGCAAGTTTACCTGGTAGTCCGGATCCTGACATAACAGTTTTTCTCTGCACCATCTCTCTTGCTTTTCTTGCTGCATGCCTTGCAGTCGCAGCAAGTATCACCTTGTCTATGATATTCTTTGCGTCCTTAGGATTCTCTTCCAGATAGTTTTCTAGTGCACTGGTTGTTGCTTGAGAGACAGCGGCCATAACCTCACTATTCCCCAATTTTGTCTTTGTCTGCCCCTCAAATTGAGGTTCAGCCACCTTTACTGATATAATAGCAGTAAGACCCTCCCGGAAGTCAGCAGCATCAATCTCAAATTTTAATTTGGAAAGCATTCCGCTCTTATCGGCGTAGTTCTTGAGAGTTGTTGTAAGTCCCCTGCGGAAGCCGCTCAGGTGAGTTCCCCCCTCAATAGTATTAATATTGTTTACATATGAGTGGATATTCTCAGAAAACCCTGAGTTATATTGCATTGCTATCTCAATAGGGATGCCGGTTTTATCGGTCTCCAGATAGATTGGCTTATCTGTTAATTTATCTCGGGTACCGTCCAGATAACCAACAAACTCCAGAAGCCCAAGATCGGAATAGTAGACGTCAGAGCGCTCTCTCCTCTCTCCGTTCTCTCCGTTGTCTGACGGCTGCCCGCCATCTTCAAAGCTCCTCATATCTTTGAGCGTAAGTCTTACACCTTTATTCAAATATGAGAGTTCACGAAGACGAGTAGCAAGGATTTCGTAGTTATAGATGGTCCCCATAACAAAAATCTCAGGATCCGGTTTGAAAGTAATTACCGTTCCCCTTCTGTCTGAATCTTCAATTACCTTTACCGGGTATTGAGGAACACCTTTACTGTACTCCTGACGGAAATGCTTTCCATCCCTGTAAATATCTGCTATAAGCTGAATTGATAGCGCATTAACACAAGATACACCAACACCGTGAAGACCTCCTGAAACTTTATAAGAGTCTTTAGAGAATTTTCCGCCGGCGTGAAGCACGGTAAGTACAACCTCCAGAGCAGATCTGCCCTCTTTTTCATGTATCCCGGTAGGTATACCCCTTCCGTCATCTGATACTGTTATAGAATTATCTGCATTGATTATTACATCAATATTGGAACAGTATCCTACAAGCGCCTCATCTATAGAGTTATCAACTACTTCGTAAACTAAGTGGTGCAAACCTCTGGATCCTATATCTCCGATATACATAGACGGTCTTTTGCGAACCGCCTCTAATCCCTCAAGTACCTGAATGCTGTCTGCAGAATATTGGCCTGCGGACACTTTGGGCTCATTTTCGTTCATCTTATTTCACTCTGTTTTAAAGATGACAAAGGTAATGAAAATAGTAAAAAAAACCTAATAATTCCTTAAGAATTATTAGGTTTATCTATATAGCTATGATGCTGCTAATTAAAATGTTAGAATAATTCCAGCTCCCCCGTTAATTCCTGGCATCGGGTAGTTTGCCAGATAGATTATCTCTGAGTTGGTTAAGTTATTCACGCGTGCAAACAGAGCAATCATCTTATTGTGGTTATAAGTAATCTCCAAATTAATATTTGTATAGGATGGGGTGTAGATAATCGGAGGAATTCCTGTGAAATAGATATGAGATATAAGAATAGCCGGGCTCTTCTGCCGGTATTGTATCTCGGAATAGAGTGTTATCCGGTCTCTCCAGCTATATTTTGCGTAACCTTTCAGTTCAAAAGGTGAGTAGTTGTAGTGCCTGTTTGTCATGTTATTTTTATCTCTAAAGCTGTAGAACTCTCCGCTAATTCCGGAGATAAAACTCTGAGATTTAAATTGAAATTCAAATCCGGCAGCGGTTCGTTTTTCATCTTCATACATTGCTAAAAAACTGTTGGCAGGATTGTTATCTAGAGGATAAACAGAGTTATTGGGGATAAAGTAGATCTGATTACGGTACTCGTAGTATGCTCCGTAAATATTAAACGATAGTCTCTCTTTAATCTTTCCCCTGAAACCCGCTTTTGCTATAACTGGCTGTTCTATATTTTTGATATTGATTGAGGGATGGACCCATGGGTTAATATCAAGAAGCTTGCTGTAGTTCAAAAAATTATTTTTTCCGTCAAGCGAGGCGTAGATAGAGAGCCGATCTCTGATTGCCATAAGGGAAGCCGATAAACTTGGATATATATTGTAACCATCATCGTTTCCGTCCCACCACATATTGTATTTGAAACCGAGATTAAAGTCCCATCTCCCTTTACGGAAAATATACCTTGGATGCATCTCCAGATTGCTCCTGTCCGGGGTAGTAGAGTACTGAGAATTTGATGATTCGTAGCGGAATCCGGCAAGAATCTTATTGAACTTGGCAAAACCTGCTCCGGCAGTTATTCCGGCATTCAGGTAATCTTCATTAAAGTTTGATTTAAAATGGGCGTATAACAAATTCCCGCTGCCCGGAGTTGGCATTATATCGTATACAATATTGTTGAAAGAGCAATTATCTTTAAGATTTGAGTATGAAATATCTACGTCATAATAGAAGCTGTTGGGGTCTCTATTTAGCGATCTTGCAAAGAATTTACCTCCTAATCTATTGTAAGTGTGAGATAAAGAGTCTTTCATAAACCTGTAATCACGGGTAGGCGGGTAAAAAGAGGGTTGAGATAAGAGTGATAGCTGACTTTCGTTAAAGCCATAGTAACTTTCGGTTGCGTTATTAAACAGTGCCTCTATACCTGCCTCTCCTTTTTTGTGTGAATATTTGAATTTTAGACCAAGATTGTTACGAATAGATGGTGCAGAGCCCATATCGTCTCCTTTTTTTACTTTTGAATCTTCTAAAACAATACCCGGAAGTTTCCCTAAAAAGGAGTTATGATCTCCAAACATAATCAAAGATAGATCTTTAGAAAGATGAGGTTGAAAATTAAAACTGCCAAAAGGAGAGAGAGGAAATGTGGAGCCGGCCCTTAAAATCAAAACGGGCTCTCTCTGTTTAGCTGATCTCTCAATAGCAGCTGAGGGGAGAGGTGAGAACTCATACAACTCCTTGATGGGTTTGTCAAATATTGTATATCTGAATGAGAGATCAAAAATTCCAAGAGAGTCGGCAAAGGTGCTGTATAGCTTACCTTTTGTTATCTCAAGTAGCTTTGCATCAAAATCCCTTTTCACCTCCAGGGTTGGGTCGATCCTTTGCTGGGCATCTGCAGAATTTGTTAAAATAACTCCAAACAACAGACTTGCAGATAAATATATAAAAATTCTTTTTATCATAACTGGTTATTTTTTTTCTCTTGTATTTTTGAAAGTCTCATTCTTAACTGCTCTTCGATATCATCTTTCTCTTTGGGCTTATATGATTCTAGTATGCTGTTGAAAGTTGCTTCGGCCTGACTCCAATTATCCCTCTCTGCAAAAGAGTCCCCTAAAAGAATATATGCCTTTGCCAACCAATAACTTTGAGGTGTTCGCGAATCGGCAAATGCATATACATCTCTCTCTACTTTTTGAAAATCACCTTTATCAAATGCGTCGGAGATTATAAGATATGTACTCTCTGCCCCCTCCGGTGAGATCTTATTTTTTGCCAGATCATTTAGATAAGGAGTAGCTTTTTGACGCTCTCCAAGAAGATAGTATGATTTTCCGGTTATATATTTTATCCTGACTCTCTCTTGTTCGCTTATAGTCAGCTTTGATGCCTGTTCTGCTTCTGCTATTGCATTTTGAAACTGTCTGTCCATAAAGTAGGAGTTCATCAGCCCAATACGTGCCTCAATTTTATTGTTCTCCAGTAGTGCAATACGACTCAGAGATGAGTATCCCTTTGCAGCTTGCCGGTAGTTCTCCAGCTGATATGAAATTCTCGAGTAGTTGAGGGTAGCAAGCTCTGTAAAAGACTCCTCTCCAATCTCCATTACCTTAAGAAAAGCATCAAGAGCAAGTTCCGGTTTTCCTGTTTTTGAGTATGATTCACCAAGATAAAACCAAGCCTGAGCACTTTTTCCTCCTGTAGGATAGCTCTTTAAAAATGAATTCAGTGAATTGATTGCACCTGCATAGTTGCCGGATAAAAACTGCTTCTCTGCCGAGTTAAAGACAATAAGCTCACGCTCAGAAACAGTTCTTGTCTGTGACAGACCGAGTGCGTCTATATATCGTAAAAACTCCTCGGCTCTCCCCAGATCCTGGTAAATATTCTCCAGACCCGAAATAGCACTTTGGGCTTCGGGAGATTGTGGGTTATTTGTTAGAATCTCCTTATAATAAGAGATAGCCCGTTCATTTTCTCCTCTGTTAAGATGAATCAGCCCCAGTTCAAGAAGTGCCTTAGTGTGGAAATGGCTGGTTGAGAACTTATCTCTCAACTCTGTAAGATATATTGCAGCCTCTCTGTCCTCACCTGTCTGAATAAGTGTTCTTCCTAATTCGTAAAGTATCTCCGGGTGTAGGGTGCTGTTTACTCCGGAACCGATAAGAGTCTTAAGCAAGCTACTCTTCTTCTTGTCATCTCCGAGCAGGCCGTATGCTACAGATGTTTGGTAAACAGAGTAGTGTTTAATAGAGGTGTTTCGGCTGCTCACCTGATTGAATGCCTCTATTGCATCGTTGTATTTGCGCTGCATAAAGAGGCAATCCCCAAGCCTGGCTCTTGCCTCGTCCGGATAGAGAATATCTCCTTTGGGAAGATTCAGATACCGGTTAAACCAATTTGCTGCTTGTTCAAAATTTCCAGTTTTAAAATATCCGTACGCTAGATTATAGTAAGATGTGGGATACTCTCTGTTCCCTCGGAAGTTGTTGTTTTGAGTAGCGAGAGAGTAGTTGATATCAATGGAACGTTGAAACTGATTGTTCCTGAAGTATGCCTCGGCAAGCCAGAAGTTAGTTACATTGTAGAGATTGTTATTATATGATCCATTGCTGAGAGATAGCTCGAATACCGGGATTGCATCCCGGAATGCTCCCAGATTTATTAGCTGCATACCGCGAAGGAAAGTTGCCTTCTGCAGGTTTGTGTAATCTTTGACAGATGGATTCCTGATTGTTCTCAGAATATCGATAGCTGATTTGTAATCCTGTTTTAAAAGATATGAGGTGGCAATATAGTTCTGAATTTCGTTGAATTTTTCCTGTGGAGGTGAGAATGTGTCCAGATATCTTCTGAATACAGTTATATCGGAATTGAGGTCAAAAGAGAGCTTTGCGTAATTAAACATCGCATCCTCTTTAATAGAGAGGTCAAAACTTCCTTCTGATGCAAGACGGAAACTTCCAAGAGCTTCGAATTTGTTTTTTATCTCTATATAGCATCTGCCAAGGTGGTATGCAGCATTTTGAGTAAGTGTATCGTTCTCCGAAATAACTTGTCTCAAAAGCTCAATCGCTTCATTGTAGCTCTTTTGCGCATATGCAAGAATACCGGAATAATATATATCCTTTCTGGAGAGATTGCTGCTTTGAGTAGAGTATTTTTCAAAATAGAATTTTGCTCGATCTGTATTATCAAGAGCAAAGAAGGCCTCTGAGATAATTCGAGCACTTTTCATTTTTAGCTCTCCGCTTAGCTGAGGATAGAGAGACTCTCCCTGAATGGTTACATAGTTATAATCCTTTAACATAAATCTGCTTTCAAGGATATAATATCTGCTTAGGAGTGAGAACCGTGGATCGCTCTCTATTTTCATAAACAGCTCAACTGCTTTTCTGAAATCTCGTCTTATATAATGAACATGAGCAGAGTAGTAGATTGACGGATTTGTATATACGTTATACCCTGCTCCAGATACTCTGTTAAACATAGAGAGGGCTTCTGTCGTATTTCCTGTACGAAAATGGGCATAGGCAGATTTAAAATAAAATTCATTAAGCTGATTTTTTGACAGATCTCCCGGTTTAATAAGGGCGAAGATTTTGAATGCCCCGTTATAATCCTCTTTATCAAAAAGGGTGGATCCAAATCGTAATCTTATTTCAGACATAAGAGTAGTTAGAGAGAAATTGCTCTCCATATTATTATATCTCGCCTCAAAATCGGGAGTTCCTCTCTCTATTGCAATGAGAGTAAGGTAGGCTTCAATATCTGCTATCAGCGCTTTTTTTTCGGAACCGGTTGATAATAAAAGAGATTCAAACTCCTTCCCGGCAGAGCTGAATAATCCTTTATCGAATAGCTCCACAGCTTTTTTGTATCCATCCGGATACCTGTCTGCTGCAGTCCTGGAGTGCAGAGTGTTGCCTAGGAGTACCAATAAAACTATCAGCAGTACAACAAAGCTGGATTTGTGTTTCGCCCTCATCACGTATTGTTTTTGAATAAATGTCAGTTTAACTGTCAAATTTAGTAAATTTGCCTATAATAACAGAGAAAATATGATGCCGGAAAATTTAAAACCGATTATTGAGTTTACAGAAGTAGATATTGTCAAGGAGGAGAATCTTATTATGTCCGGGCTGAATCTCTCAATATATAGGGGTGATTTTATATACATTATAGGTAGAGTGGGGAGTGGTAAAACATCTGTAATTAAGACTATTATAGGAGAGATTCCAGTTAAAAAAGGGAGTGCCAGCGTAGCCGGATTCTCGCTGGAAAAACTAAAGGAGAGGGATATCCCATATTTAAGAAGAAGAATAGGGGTGGTGTTTCAGGATTTTCAACTACTCTCGGACAGATCTGTTTATGATAATCTATATTTTGTGCTTAGGGCAACAGGATGGAAAAATAAAAAAGAGATAGATCATATTATAAAAGAGAGACTTGAGAGTGTTAGTATGATAAGAAAGAGCCATAAAATGCCACACCAACTATCCGGAGGTGAGCAACAGAGGGTTGCTATTGCAAGGGCTTTGTTGAATAATCCCGAGATAATTCTGGCAGATGAGCCAACAGGAAATCTTGATGGAGAGACTGCTGTTGAGATAATGGAGCTTCTTACCAAAATTCATAAATTGTATGAGCCCTCAATAGTGTTTGTTACACATAACAGATCACTTTTCAAGCGATATCCCGGAAGAGTTGTGATTTGTGAAAACATGAGCTGCCGCGAGCTTGAGGTCTCTCAAGAGATTGACTTCTCTCAATTGTCAGAACTTTAAATGATGACAAAGAGAGAGAGGTATAAAAAAATTCTCAAATGGTTTCAAGAGAATATGCCTGTTGCAGAGAGTGAACTCAACTACAGGAATCCTTATGAACTTGTTGTTGCAGTGATTTTATCTGCTCAGTGCACAGATAAGAGGGTTAATATTATCACTCCGTCTCTTTTTGAACGTTATCCCGATCCCTTTTCAATGTCACGCTCAGATGCGCAGGAGATATTGAGTTACATTAAGTCGGTTACATACCCAAACAGTAAGAGCAGATATCTTGAGATGATGGCAAAAGAGCTGGTTTCTCAATTCGGTGGTGTGGTACCTCAAGATACCGATTTGTTGCAAAAGCTTCCCGGAGTGGGGAGAAAGAGTGCAAACGTTATTGCATCTGTTATATATAATAAGCCTGTTATTGCTGTAGATACTCATGTATTCCGGGTTTCCAGAAGATTGGGGCTGAGTAGCGGTGAGACTCCGGTAAGTGTGGAGATAGAACTTACAGATAATATCCCGGAAGATAAAAGGGCTATAGCTCACCACTGGCTTATTCTTCACGGGAGGTATATATGCACTGCAAGAAGCCCCAAATGCCACAGCTGCGGACTATCTCTCTTCTGTCTCCATTACCATATGACCGGCGGGGCAAATCTCCATAAAGGTAGCACCGGCTGAAGGGCCGAAACTTCCTCCTACAACGCCTATCATCTCCTCTTTTGTGAAACGGTTATCTCTGAGCAGTGTGTTTATTGAATTCTTAATAAAGCTGTCTTTACTTTGAGTTGGATCCATGGAGTAGGCATATACTCCGTACGATAGTGCAAGTTCTCTCATAACATGAGAGGCATAGCACATAGCATATATTGGTGTTTTTGGTCTGAATGCAGAGAGGTACCTGCCTGTTCTTCCTGTTCTTGTGTCAAAAACCATTGCTCTAATGGGAAGTTTACGAGTTGCACTTACAAGCTGGCAGCTTAGAACAGCCGCTACCGGGTGGGTTATATCCTTTAACTCTAACTTGTAGTATGGCCTTAGCTCTCTCTCTGTCTCCTTTGCAATATTTGCCATAGTCCTTACCGACTCTACAGGATACTTTCCGTTTGCAGTCTCTCCGCTTAGCATTACAGCATCTGTACCCTGATAGATGGCATTTGCTACATCTGTGACCTCAGCTCTTGTCGGGCGTGGGTTCTCTATCATGGTGTGAAGCATCTGCGTTGCAATTATAACCGGCTTCTTTCTCTCTTGGCACTTCTTGATAATCTGCCTCTGAATGATTGGAATTTTTTGATACTCTACCTCTACGCCAAGGTCTCCCCGCGCTACCATAACTCCGTAACTGTGAGACAGTATTTCATCAATATTGTCTACACCCTCCTGGTTCTCGATCTTTGCGATGATTTTTAGATGACTTTGATGTTTGTCCAGAATGTTCTGAATTTCTATCAGATCTTTTTTGTTCCGTACAAACGAATGCGCAATAAAATCTAGATCGTTCTCTATTGCCCACATTATATACTCTTTATCTCTGTCCGAAACAGAGGGAAGATTTACCGATACATTTGGGATATTGATGCTTTTTCTCCCTTTGATCACTCCGCTGTTATTTGCCATACAGTATAACCGTCCGCTCTTTTTCCTTATAACTTTTAGAGACATCTCTCCGTCATCAATAAGAATGTTTGCACCAACAGGTACTTCCGATACAAAGTTACTGTAATTGGTATAAAGAAGTCCGTTTCCGGAGACTCCGAGAGGATTGTCCTCAAATATCACCTCATCTCCGGTGCTGACCATAAAACCTCCCTCGGTTCCCATATGGGTAATTCTGATTTCAGGACCTTTTGTATCAATAAGTATCGCAATTTTTTCAGATACTTTTCTGGTATTCTCAACAATGGGGAGTGATGACTCAAGAGTTGTATGGGCCGAGTTGATTCTTACTACATTCATCCCCTCATCGTAAAGACTCTTAATAAACTCCATACTACAGTTTCTGTCAGAAACAGTACAAATTATTTTAGTTTTCTTTTCCTCCATATTTCTTCTAAATTTGTGTGCAAAATTAAATCAATTTATTTGAAAAAGCCCATTCGTAACACTTTGATAACAGATTTCTCTCTCTATCTAAAACTGGAGAGATCGTTATCTAAAAACAGTATTGATGCATACTGCTCTGATATAAGAAAATTAGAGAATTTTTTAGATGACTCCTCAAATGAGTCGGGGGTAAATTCATTGGAAGGTGCCACATCAGATACGTTGAATTTTTTCATTGCTTCGCTCTATAGCAAAAATCTCTCCAAACGTTCACAGGCAAGAGTGATCAGCTCACTTAAATCTTTCTATAAGTATCTTGAGATGGAGGGAAAGATAGAAGAAAATTTTGCCGAAATGATTGATTCTCCTAAGATTAAACCTTATCTGCCGGTAATTCTATCTGTAGAAGAGATAGAAAAAATCTTATATGGAGTTGATCTCTCACAACCAGAAGGTCACCGCAACAGAGCAATTATTGAGATGTTATACTCGTGCGGATTGAGAGTAAGCGAGCTTAAAAATCTAAGGATTTCCGATCTCTTCTTTAACGAGGGCTTTATAAGGGTTATTGGAAAGGGGAGTAAACAGAGGCTTGTTCCTGTAGGTGCTCCTGCGGTTGAAGCTGTCAATCTCTATATTCCGTTAAGAGACCTTTTACCTGTTAAGAAAAAAGATGAGGATACTCTGTTCCTTAACAGGAGAGGAGGAAAATTAAGCAGAGAGATGATCTTTCTTATTGTAAAAAAAGAGAGCAAAAGTGCCGGGATTACAAAGGAGGTCTCTCCACACACTTTCAGACACTCATTTGCAACTCATCTTGTAGAAAATGGAGCCGATCTGAGAGTTGTTCAGGAGATGCTGGGTCATGAGAGTATTCTTACTACCGAGATCTACACTCATGTTAACAGTGAGAAATGGAGGGAGAGTATTCTAAGGTGTCACCCAAGGGAAAAGGAATTTCTTAGAGGAAAATCTAAGTAAGATATTATATTTGCATTTAGGAACAGTATGACTTATCATAATTTAAACAGTAACTAAATGGTAAAAAATCTTAATGAAAAATTCAAAATATTTCTTGTTATAGCTTTAATGACAACCTCTTGGATGCAAATTTTTGCAAAAGAGAGCGAAAGAGAGACGGAGGTAAAAGACACACTCAAAACAAGAAACCTCAACACACTGGTTGTATCTGCAAATAAGACAAAGGTTAACAGAAACAGTGTACCGGTAACTGTCTCGGTTATTGAGAGAGATGAGATAGAGGCAAGTGGTCACTCTGCCCTTCTCCCGATTCTTTCACAAAGTGTTCCCGGTCTTTTTGTTACACGCAAAGGGATAACGGGCTTTGGTGTTGCCGAAGGATCTGCCGGTGTTGTAAATATAAGAGGAGTTGGTCAGGGGAATAAAGTTCTTATGCTCTTTGACGGGCAACCCCAATGGGCCGGTATATTTGGCCACGCTATGCCGGATCTCTACGTATCTTCTGATATAGAGAGAGTTGAAATTATTAGAGGTCCGGGATCTCTAATTTATGGGTCAAATGCTATGGGGGGAGTCGTGAATGTTATTACCAGAAAGTACGATGGGGATGGTCTTGAAAGCAGGGCAAGAGTAGCTTATGGCTCGTATAACACTCAAAAATATATGATCAACAGCGGTTTTAATAGAGATCGCTTTACCGCCTTTGTATCTGTAAATCACGATAGAACAGATGGCCACAGAAGTCGCTCAAAATTCAACATTACAAACGGTTTTGCCAAAGCAGGATATAAGCTTGGAGATCATTTTAATATTGAGGCAAATGTTAGTGTTGCAAAGATTTATAATGAGAATCCGGGTAGAAAGGATGATCTTGTAACAGATAATAAAATGGATTTACTACGTGGTTCTGCATCTGTTGCGCTAGAAAACAGACACAAATATGGATCCGGCGAGTTAAGGCTATTTTTCAACGGAGGAGATCATGAAATTAACGATGGCTACAAAGTTGGAGAGCTTCCAAGGAGCTATCTCTTTAACTCCCGCGACCACAATTATGGCTTAATGGTTCATGAAAATTTCCGGATATTCAAAGGTAATTCGTTTACGGTTGGTTTTGATTATAAAAATTGGGGTGGCAAAGCATGGAATTCACCAATAAATGGAGATGCAAACACAACTCTTGCAGATAGGGAGGTTAATGAAACGGCAGGATTCTTAATAATTCAACAGGAACTTTTTGATATCTTCACCTTTAACGGAGGTGTGAGGTTTGAGTATAACTCAACATTTGCAGGAGCCTGGGTTCCTCAGATAGGAGTGACTTTAAGAGCATTTAAGGATAATGTTATTAAGGGCTCAATCTCTAAAGGATACAGAAGCCCTAACATCAGGGAGATGTTTATGTTTCCTCCACAAAACCCCAATCTTATGCCGGAGAGTATGCTCAATTTTGAACTCTCGGTAGGGCAAACTATGCTCAACTCCGATTTAAGTGCAGAGCTTACACTTTTTTATATTGACGGCTGGAATATGATTGAGACTGTAAGAATAAACGGAATACCCAAAAACCTTAATACAGGTTATTTTGACAACAGAGGATTTGAGCTTCAGCTAAGTTACAGAATAAAACATGATTTGAGAGCGGATGCTAATTACAGTTTCCTTAATACAAGCAAACCCATGCTGGCATCGCCAAAGCATAAACTCTACCTTTCCTTAGGTTACTCTCCTGGTGATTTTACATTTAACTTTAATACTCAACATATTGGAGGTATGTATTTAAACACGGCGACTAAGTATAAGGAGAGTTTTACGTTGCTAAATATGAGAGCATCGTATAAAATGCTGATTAACAATTTGAAAACAAGTGTTTTTGTAAACGGTGACAATTTAACAGCTGTCTCATACTCTATTAATGAGGGGTTCCCTATGCCTGGTGCAATTTTTATGGCAGGAATTGATATTAATTTCTAGTTTTTTATACTAAAATGATTATATTTGCGCCATATTTTAATTAACCCCAAAACACACCCAAAAAATGAAAAAACTTTTCGTATTATTTGTAGCAGCAGGTTTTGCTCTAACATCATGCGGCAGCGGAGCTGAAAAAGCACAAGAAGAAGTTGTTGAAGTTGTAACTGACAGCACAGCGGTTGCCGCTGACAGCACTGCTTGTTGCCCGGACAGCACAAAGGTAGAAGAGACAGTTGTTGAGTAATCAATTTTGTCTGCAAAATGAGAGGTTGTTTCTAATATGAAACAACCTCTTATTTTTTAATGAAGTTTAAACCTATTTTATTCCCACTCGATAGTAGCCGGCGGCTTTGATGAGATATCATAAACTACTCTGTTTACACCCTTCACTTTGTTAATTATGTCGCTGGAAACCTTTGCCAGAAACTCGTAAGGAAGATGAACCCAGTCTGCTGTCATTCCATCTGTAGAGGTCACTGCTCTTAAAGCAATTGTGAACTCATATGTTCTCTCATCACCCATCACACCTACGCTTTTTATTGGGATGAGAACTGTAACGGCCTGCCATACATCATTATAAAGACCAAACTCTCTGAGCAGTGATATAAATATATGATCTGCCTCTTTAAGAATTGCGAGCTTCTCTCCGGTTACCTCTCCCAGTACCCTTATTCCAAGTCCCGGACCGGGAAAGGGGTGTCTTGATATGAGCTCATCTTTTATTCCAAGCTCTCTTCCTACCCTACGAACTTCGTCTTTAAAAAGTGAGCGAAGAGGTTCTACTACCTTTAATTTCATAAATTCCGGCAACCCGCCCACATTGTGATGAGACTTTATGGTTGCAGAAGGACCATTGACAGATACAGATTCAATTACATCCGGATATATTGTCCCTTGAGCAAGCCATTGGGCATTCTCAATTTTATGTGATTCACTATCAAATACATCTATAAAAATTCGCCCTATCGCTTTCCTCTTCTCCTCCGGGTCACTTACCCCCTCTAGGGCATCCAAAAAGAGAGCTGATGCGTCAACACCGGTGACGTTAAGACCCATATCTTTATACGAGTGGAGTACATTCTCAAACTCATTTTTTCTTAAAAGACCGTTATCAACAAAAATGCAGTGAAGATGAGATCCAATGGCCCTATGCAAAAGCACGGCAGCAACTGTTGAGTCAACACCACCGGAAAGACCCAGAATAACCTTCTCTTCTCCAATTTTACTCTTTAGCTCTGCAACTGTGCTCTCAATAAATGATGAGGGAGTCCAGTCTCCGGTGCATCCGCAGACTCCTTTGACGAAATTCTCCAAAATTGCCGATCCCTGCTCTGTGTGATAAACCTCGGGATGAAACTGTAGAGCATAACTCTGCTCTCCCTCTATTCTGTATGCGGCATTTGTTATATCTCCGGTAGATGCAACGGGTACTGCTCCAACTGGCAGCTTAGCAATAGTGTCACCATGAGACATCCAGACCTGAGAGTTGATAGGGATATTTCTAAAAAGTGGGCATGTTTGGTCATTAACCGTTAATGTTGCTCTTCCGTACTCTCTTGCCAAAGAGGGGTTTACCTCACCACCATAATGTTGTGCCAAGTATTGTGCCCCGTAACAGATAGCAAGAAGCGGTAGTCTTCCCTTAATTTGAGTCAAATCGACCCTTGGTGCCTGTGGATCTCTTACCGAAAATGGACTTCCGGAGAGAATTATGCCCATGACATCATCCCCACACGAAGGAATCTTGTTAAAAGGTACAATCTCACAATAAACATTCAGCTCTCTTAATCTTCGGCCAATCAGCTGAGTAAACTGAGATCCAAAGTCTATAATAAGAATTTTTTCTGTCATAGAGGGATTATTTTCATAAATTTAATCCGCAAAAGTAATATTTTTTCTACTTTTGCGCCCTAATTATTATGCAGAAAATACGCAATATTGCCATTATCGCTCACGTTGACCATGGCAAAACCACATTAGTGGACAGAATGATCCT
>JAUYTB010000139.1 GCA_030695305.1 Bacteroidales bacterium | reverse complement strand
GCAGGAGCGTCAGGTTACTATCGGAGACACCAGCTTCAAACTTCCGGAGCCCTTCCTTGTGATGGCAACTCAAAACCCGATAGAGCAGGAGGGAACATACCCTCTTCCTGAGGCACAAGTGGATAGATTTATGTTAAAAGTGGTGGTCAACTACCCTAAGAGGGAGGAGGAGAAGCTTATTATAAGGATGAACAACAGTGGAATCTTTCCAAAGGCCAACAAGGTTCTTAAACCGGAAGATATCATCAGGGCCAGAGAGGTTGTTCGTGAGGTTTATATGGACGAAAAGATAGAGAAATATATTGTTGATATAGTATATGCTACAAGAACACCGGAAGAGTATAATCTTGGCAAACTAAAAGAGCTTATCTCCTACGGATCATCTCCAAGGGCAAGTATCAATCTGGCAATGGCATCAAAGGCGTATGCATTCATTAAAAGGAGAGGATACGTTATCCCGGAAGATGTTCGCGCAGTGTGTTACGAGGTGCTCAGACACCGTATCGGTCTCACATATGAGGCAGAGGCAGAGAACATCACAACAGAGAGTATAATAACAGAGATAATGAATACCATAGAGGTTCCTTAGTTATGTCTAAAGAGTTAATTAAAAAGGTTCGTAAGATAGAGATCAAGACAAGAGGTCTCTCCAGGCAGATATTTGCCGGAGAGTACCACTCTGCTTTTAAGGGGAGAGGTATGGCCTTTAGTGAGGTTCGCGAGTACCAGTTTGGTGACGATGTTCGAAGTATGGACTGGAATGTAACTGCAAGACTTAATGCACCATATATAAAGGTATTTGAGGAGGAGCGTGAGCTTACAGTTGTGCTGATGATAGATGTGAGTGGTTCCCGCTGGTTTGGATCAACATCAAAGAGTAAGAAGGAGCTTATGACAGAGATTGCTGCAGTGCTCTCATTCTCGGCATCTGCAAACAACGATAAAGTGGGAGCTCTCTTCTTTAGCTCAAAAGTGGAGAAGTTTATACCTCCAAAAAAGGGGAGGAGTCATCTTTTGAGAATTATACGAGAGCTGATAGAGCTCCAACCAACAGAAAAAGGGACAGATATATCCAATGCTCTCAGATTTTTGACTAATGCCATCAAAAAGAGGTGTACTGCCTTTCTTCTTTCAGATATGATTGACGTTGGTGCAGATAACAGGCCAAGATATGAAGATGCCATAAAAATTGCTGCAGGTCGTCACGATCTTTGTGTAATCTCTTTATATGACCCTCGCGAGAGGGAGCTTCCTGATGTAGGTTTGATAAGAGTACAGGAGAGCGAGAGCTCCA
>JAUYTB010000135.1 GCA_030695305.1 Bacteroidales bacterium | reverse complement strand
AAGAGTGCAGACTGGGCTCCTGACGGAAGCGGGTTTGCATATATCTCCGATAAAGATGGTGAGTTTAATATATACTTCCATGACATTCGTACCGGCAAAGAGAGAAGGCTTACAGATATAAAGGGGTATATATTCGGTTTTGAATGGAGTCCTGACTCTAAGAAGATTCTCTGGAGCGAGAAGATGAATACTCTAAACGTACTGGATTTTGCTACAGGAAAGAGTACTGTTATTGAGAAATCGGGCATAAGCCCTATAAACGATTACAACTGGTCTCCGGACAGCAGACTGGTTGTCTACACACGTCCTGGAAGACAGACATCAAAGGTTATGGTGTTTGATACAAAAGATGGAAGCAAGAGAGAGATAACTGACGACTGGTACAGCTCTAACGGAGGTAATTTCAGTAAAGACGGTAAGTATCTGCTTTTCGTATCCAACAGAACTTTCAATCCAACTTACAGCAATACTGAGTGGAATCATATCTACACAAATATGAGTAAGATATATATTCTACCGGTGGTTAAAGATGCAGAGGTTCCTTTTGCTCCAAAAAATGACACCGTTGCAATTTTATCTGCCACAGCTGCCTCAGCCACACCAACTACCCCAAAACCAAAGAGTGCAACAGATGCTAAATCAGAAGTTATTTATGATTTTAGTAATATAAACTCAAGAACAATCGAGTTACCGGTTGCTGCTGCTCAGTACGGGAACCTTCATATGATTGGTAACTCGGTCTATTTCAGTTCTAGAAGAGGTACCGCCATGTACGATATAGAGGCCAAAAAGGAGACAGACCTTCAGGCGATGATTATCTTTAGCCATGGCTATAAAAAGGCACTGGCAATAGCAGGGGCGAATATTCAGGTTGTTGATATTCCAAAGTCAGCTGTAACAATAAGTAAAGCAATCTCTCTCGCCGGAGTTAAGAAATTGGTAGACTACAAACAGGAGTGGCTTCAGATATATAAAGAGAGCTGGAGACAGATGCGTGACTTCTTCTATGCAAAGAACATGCACGGTGTTGACTGGAATAGTGTTTATAAGAGATATGAGCCACTTGTCTCTCATGTGGGACACAGATCCGATCTTACCTATATAATAGGGGAGATGATAGGAGAGCTAAATGTTGGTCACGCCTATTCTCAGAATGGAGAGAAGCCGGAACCGGCAAGAGTTGTGACAGGGCTATTAGGTGCAAGATTTTCAAAGGATAAGTCGGGATATTTTAAAATTGAAAAAATTCTTGAGGGGGCAAACTGGAACAGTTTAAACAGATCTCCTTTAACAATGCCCGGTGTTGATGTGAAGAGGGGTGATTATATTCTTTCAATTAATGGTCAGTCAGTTAAAGAGGTTGCAGATATTTTTGAGCTTCTTGCCGGAACAGCGGGGTCAATAGTAGAGTTGGATGTAAACAGTAACCCGGAAATATCAGGCTCCAGAAGAGTTCTTGTACAGCCGATTGCCGATGAGTCTGCTCTCTATTATTACGAATGGGTTCAGAACAATATCCGCAAAGTGTCAGAAGCCACAAACGGAGAGGTTGGTTATATCCATATCCCGGATATGGGTCAGCCCGGGCTAAACGAATTTGTTAAGCATTACTACCCTCAACTTGGTAAGAAAGCCCTGATAATTGACGACAGAGGCAACGGCGGCGGAAATGTCTCGCCTATGATAATTGAGCGACTACAGCGCACAATAACATTCTTT
>JAUYTB010000129.1 GCA_030695305.1 Bacteroidales bacterium | reverse complement strand
GTAATCATAATTACACCATTGGCAGCACGTGAACCGTAAAGAGAGGATGCAGCTGCATCCTTAAGAACGGTGATTGACTCAATGTCTGCCGGGTTAATTGTACTCATGACATTGTTTGTACTGTAGATATAACCGCTCATTTGACCGGAACTTCCTGATATTACAGGGACTCCGTCAACAACATAGAGTGGTTCATTGGATGCATTCATAGATCCAATACCGCGAACACGAATAGCAGATGTGGAACCTGCCTGTCCTGAGAGAGTGGTAATTTGCAAACCTGCAACTTTACCATTAAGTGCATTCTCAAAAGAAAGACTTGGCACATCTTTAATTGCCTCGTTTTTTACAACACTGGCAGCACCTGTAAATGTCCCTCTTGTGGATGTTCCGTATGCAACCACCATAACCTCGTCAAGGCTTGTTGCATCGGGAGTCATAACAACATTTACCACTGCTCTTCCGCTAACCGGTATAGTTTGAGTGGTAAATCCGATGTAGGAGAAGATAAGTACTGCATCCCTTGATACATTGTCAAAAGTGTACTTACCATCCAAATCTGTTACTGCACCTACACCTCTAACCCCCTGTACCAATACAGTGGCATAAGGGATCGGAGAGCCATCCTCGGAAGAGGTCACTGTACCTGTAACCTTCATCTGTGCCATAGCCAAATTGACAAGCAAGAGGGCCAGGACAATCAAGATCGATTTCTTCATAGACTAGTTTGTTTAGTTAAAATTAAGTTTGTGACTGTTTCAACTACGAATTTATAACAAAAAAAATCATAAACAAAAAAATCTGGAAATCATTTTATAAAGAGCGATGTCAAGTGATGATCTGTTCATTTATAATGAGTATTTAGTATAATTACGACTAATATCATTACATTTATCAACCATTTTTTATAGCTCTCTTTTAGTTTTACTATTTTTTATAGCAATGCCTTCCTAAACATAAGGAAAAGGGGTGTAAAAAGGGGATCAAAAAAACGAGTTTGATCCCCAGATTGCACTGTTACTATCAACAGTAATTATTGAAGTAGCATTCTACTCTGTATATCCCGGATTCTGCTGAAGTTCAGGATATAGTTTTCTCTCTGTATGAGATATCGGAAGAACAATTTTGTAGTAATCCCATGTGATTGTCTCTGGGCAGCCAGCCGATACTGCAAAGTTATGACCGTCGCCATCTGCTCTGGTAATAGGTTTACCAAGTCTCATCTGATCGAAGAATCTGTGTCCCTCTCCAATGAACTCTTTTCTTCTCTCATTCTGAATCCGGTCGTCTGTTGCTACAACATCCGAAACAGACGGGTTGGCTCTCTTACGGACAGCATTGAGATATGTGCTGGCAACAGATGCTCCTGCCGATCCTTTAAGCGCCCCTTCTGCAGCAATAAGGTAGGCCTCTGTAATTCTAAGAATCCGTGGGTTATTAAGTCTAAAGTTTACACCTCCGTTACCGGGAAACTTAGATAACCAAGCTTTGGACACCTCATATTGAGAGTCGTTACGGATAAATGTCGCACGTACATCACCAGGCTCCGACTTAACAAGATTAATCCAGCTTACCGTAGGAATAAGTGATGCTCCCGACGAAGGTGCTCCATGCCACAGATTGTGCCACATAGAGGCATACCCTCCATCCAGGTCAATTCTCGCCTCATTTGAGACAAACAGCTCCAGAACAGTCTCATTTGCCCCCGCCTGCTTCCAGTAATCTGCATATCCTGCATTGGAGACCATAGAGTATGGAGAGGTGTCAATTACCTCTTTTGCAGATGTAAAGGCATTGTTCCAATCTCCCTTATAGAGATAGACCCTTGCCTGAAGAAGCTTCGCTCCCCAGTAGTTGAAGCGGTATGTATTCTTTGCCTTTGATAAAAGTGGGAGTGCCACATTAAGATCATCCAACACCTGGGTGTATGTCTGTGCTACTGTGCTCCTAGGCTTTTTTGAGTTGGCAGGAGAGGTAATCTCTGTTATAAGAACAGCTCCAAGAGATGCTCCGTTATCCTTGGCATACGGATATCCGTATAACCTTGCCAAGTCAAAAAACACCAACGCCCTTATTGCATACGCCTGTCCAAGATAGTCGTCTCTTTTGGCTATATCAGCAGCAGATGAGACCTGCAGTTTACCAATATTACCTATAAGTGTATTACATCTCATAATCGTCTGATAGCATCTGGACCAAGTAGAGAAGTATGTATTGGCCTCAGATTCGTAACCTAAAGTATATATCTGCGGCCATCCGATAGACATTGTGCGTGGCTGAATGTTATCTCCCCTCTGATCGCCAAAAAGCTGCATTTGAGTACCATAGTAGTCAAACCATTTCATGTTTTCGTACAGACCGTTCACAACAATCCCTGCATCATACAGGGTGAGCATCGCTGTTTCGGCTACAATTACGTTTGTCGGCCTTGTTTCGAGAAAGTCTTCACAAGAGGTAAAAGAGAGCATCAACCCCGAAACAACAAAAATATTTAGAATAAATTTTTTCATGTTAATAAGTGTTTATTGATTTTATAGCGATACTTCTATACCAAGAGTTACTGTCCTGAGTGCAGGGAAGGTAAAGTTGTAATAACCATTTGCCTGAACCTCAGGATCAAAACTTAATCCTGTAAATGTAAGTAGATTAGTACCGGAAAGATAGATTCTGGCATTTGATAACCTCAAATAATTTTTAACATTATCCGGAATGTTGTAGGATATTGTCATATTCTTTAATCTTAGGTAATCTCCCTTTTCCAGAGCTCTGCTTGAGTCGTAGTAACCGCCCCCGGTGTTTCCGGCTATACGGCGTGGAACCTGTGTAACATCACCTGGTTTTTGCCATCTATCCATTTGTGAAGCTGCTGTATTCTTGTATGAGTTGAATCCGTCATCCT
>JAUYTB010000276.1 GCA_030695305.1 Bacteroidales bacterium | reverse complement strand
TACAGAAGATGAGGATGATGGAGCGGAGAGTGCAGATGGTGATAGTAATGACGATAAACAAAAGAGTAATGGTAAAAGGGTTCAAAAAGAAGATTCTAAGATAATTATAGAGGGGTGGACAGATAGTAATGGAGGGAGAGCAAGTGAGAGAGATGAGGCGGGTGGTCCGGAAGGCAAAGAGGCGAGAGATGGAGATGATAAAGAGACAAGTGGCTCTGGGAGTAGTGTGGCGAGAGATGGAGATGAGAAAGAGACAATTGGCTCTGAGAGTAGTGTGGCGAGAGATGGAGATGACGGGAAGAGGCCTGACGATGTGAAGAAGGGTGAGAAGGAAGAGAAAAAAGAGCCAAAAAGAAAAAGTAAAAGAAGTACTGCGAAGATGAGAAATCAAAGCGGCTCTTTTTTTGAGGGGATGTCCACCTCTCTTTTATGTGAATATACAAATCAAATTCTTAATGGAAAGAGTATTTTTATGCTCAATAGAGACGAGTTAGAAAAGCTTATTGTTAAGCTATTTACAGAGACAAACGCCTCATTCCGACAGCTAGCAGCGCTTACCAACCTAAATTACGATTATGTGAGGAAGATTTGCGGATGCGGGAAAGGCTCCCGGGATTGGTGAAGATGGTCTAAGTGTCCACAACCCTTGCCAAGGTCTAAAAAAAAAAGAGCAACCAATGGCTGCTCTTCTTTAAATATTTGTACAAAACTACGCTTCAGCAACCACTGTTACCTTTGGTAATACCGACACATATGATTTGTTATCTGCCTTCTTGCGGAATGTTACAACGCCGTCAATAAGTGCATACAGAGTATGATCCTTACCTATTCCAACGTTCAATCCCGGATTGTGAACAGTTCCTCTCTGACGAATCAGAATATTTCCGGCTTTGGCATACTGACCGCCAAATAATTTCACACCTAGTCTTTTACTGTGTGATTCGCGTCCGTTTTTCGAACTACCGACACCTTTCTTGTGAGCCATAATCTAAAAATTTTTCCGGATTAAAAATTAAGCAATCTCTTCAATTTGAATCTGTGTAAGATATTGACGGTGACCGTTTTTCTTAGTATAACCCTTACGGCGTTTTTTCTTAAAAACAATAACCTTATCTCCCTTGAGGTGAGTTAAAACCGTAGCTTTAACAGATGCGCCATCAATATACGGAGCACCGATTTTAACCGAACCATCACTATCTACAAGAAGAACCTTATCAAAACTGATAGAAGCACCCTCCTCTGCTTTCAAACGGTGTACGAAGATCTTTCTGTCCTTCTCAACCTTAAATTGCTGTCCTGCAATATCAACAATTGCGTACATAAAATAATTTTTTATAAAATTAACGACTGCAAGCGGATGCACTTAAGCAACTCTTAATCAATAGCTTGACAATCTTTTGTCTATTAAATTTGGAACGCAAATATATACAATTTATTTAAACTCCCAAAATATTTACCAAAATATATGTACTTCACAACTGTTTGCAAGGTCCACAACCCTTGCCAAGGTCCTCTTTTGCATGCAAGGTCCACAACCCTTGCCAAGGTCAATTTTTTTTTATATATTTGTACGGATATGGATTCACCGTTTACGTACAATAAGTTTGTTACCGGCTCCGACTTTGTTGGAAGGCAGCGGGAGCTGAGTCTGCTTGTTAACCTGATAAGACAAGGAGAGAGTGTTGTAATATATGAACCACCAAAAAGCGGGAAAAAGTCGCTTGTTCAGCAGTCGTTGATAACACTGCGAAAAGAGGCGTATAACTATACGGTTTGCCATATTAACCTCTTCAATGTAAGGACTAAACGACATCTGCTACAAAAATTTTGCAATATAGTATTAGACACCTTCAGCAACACACCCACAGATAGAGACGAACTCTTAAAAGATATCTGCCCGGAGTTAATAACAATGCTCTTAGATACCCCCGAAAACTCCAGCAGCCCCTCATCTCCCGAAATAGACTTAGCACCCGTACCGGAAGAGATAGTAGAGAAGATAATCAATATCCCCGAGGTCTTAGCCCAGCGCTTCTCCACAAAGACAGTAATTTATATAGAGGAGTTCCAGGAGATTCTGCTTATAGAAGATGCCGATGATATCTTAAAGCTCCTGGACAGATCTTTGAGATCACAGAAAAACACAACACACATAATAACCGGATCCTTCGTTAACTCTATGAAAGAGATTTTCGAAGAGAGACGTTACTTCTACAACTTTACAGAGAGAGTCAAACTACAGCCAATTGACGAGAAGCAGCTAACAGACTATATTATACGCAACTTCCTGAAAGCAGGACGAGTAGTCTCAAAGGAGCTTGCCCTTGAGATGTACCGGCTCACAGATGGACATCCATGGTATGCGCAACAACTTGGAGATATCTCATTCGCACTAACCCGCGGATATCTAACCGAACAGATAATGCGCCAGTCATTTCACTCCCTTGTTGAGCTTCACTCCTACCGTTTTCAATTAGTAACCAGCAGATTAAGTCGGTTTCAAATCAACTTTCTCAAAGCCATTATGGACGACGTGACACAACTAAGCGCGCTCGACACAATGACTCAATACGGATTTAACTCATCTGCAAACGTTAAGAGACTAAAGGACGCAGTACAAAAGAAAGAGATCCTCACCGAAGAGAGCGGCAAATGGGAATTCCTTGATCCACTCTTCAAAACCTGGCTCCGCAACGTATATTTCGAAATATAAAGACCACTTACTCTATTTAGTATAGAGGCAGATAAACCGGGATTGGCAAATAATCAAATGGAAAACAATAAAACAAAGAGAGTACTACTGGCCGTAACAGGTGCCAGCGGACAGATTTATGCCCAAAAAATGCTGCAGATAATTGAGAAAACTCAGAAAGAGCATAATAATCAGTCGGAGCAGAAAACTCAGAAAGAGCAAAATAAAGAACAGATTCAGATAAGTATTGTCTTTACCGACACAGCAAAGATAGTATGGGAAGATGAACTCGGCCGGCCAACTCCGGGCGGCGCATTGGACAACAACAGCTACTACCACCCCTTCGCCTCCGGCTCCAACGCAGCAGATGTAATGATAATCCTGCCCGCCACAATGGGCACCATCGGCCGAATCGCCTCCGGCGCTACAGCCGACCTCATCACCCGCGCCGCCGACGTAATGCTCAAAGAGCGCCGTCCACTCATCATCTGCCCACGCGAAACACCACTCAACCTAATCCATCTGCGCAACCTCACCACCCTAGCCCAAGCCGGCGCACTTATCGCACCCGCCTCCCCCTCATTCTACACCCACCCAAAAGATCTGGACACACTCATAGAGACATTCGTGTTACGAATAATAAATCTGGCCGGCATCAACATCCAGCAACCCCGATTTGGTCAACTGGTGTCAGACCCCGGTTAAATCTGGCCGGAGTAGAGATCTGGCAACCTTAGTTCAGATAAAGCAGCATATGTTCAGATAAAGCAACCTTAGTTCAGATAAAGAGCTGGGATTTCACATTTGCATGCAAGGTCCACAACCCTTGCCAAGGTGAAAACATCAAAAAATTATAAATGAATTTTTTGAGTTTATTTATTGTAGATTGGTTTTCGGGGAGTTTAGAGTTTATGCAATCGAGAGGATAACGTAAAACAAAACTGTTTACCCTCTGTTTTGTTTTGAAAGGTAGTTTTTTGTTGAAGTAACGTTTAAGAAGGAAGTTCGTCTGGATTAAGACTTTGTTCGCGCTCATAAGAGAGACCAGCTCGGCGAATTTCTCTCTGTCCAGCTCATGAGTTGGATAATCTTTAATATCAACCAGCCACTTAAGGCAACACCAGCCATGTTTAGAGCCAAGAATCATTAAATAAATAAGTTCAAACTCTAGAGAAAAGCGCCTGACCCTCTCACCGTTAAAAGTTAGCTCGGTAACATTTTGCTCAATAATTCGTGAGACCCTTGAATGAGAAAAAGGCAGATAATCAAAAAGTTGCCAGTGAATATCAATCGTGAATTTTGAACCGCTCCTACAAAATGAGATCTGATATGTAGATTTTGGCATTACGCACTCTCCATCCCTCCCCACAGGTAAATCCTCCTCACGAGAAAGCTTGTATCCATGAGAGAGCATCAGCTCATAAACTGAATTAAAATCTGCCTTTCGAATTAAGATATCTATATCGTGAGATATACGAACAGTGGCGTCATCATAGATTCTCTGAGAGAGAAGAGGTCCTTTTAGTGCGACAAAGAAAATCTCTTTGGAATTAAAGATTCTCACAACAGCAAGAAAATCATTTACTAGCATAAGTGAGCGTAACTTCTCATCTAAAAAGTTCTTTCCGCTCTCTTTACCAATCGCAACATCTATCTGCCGGTGGCTGAGAAGATGTCTTTTGTGTAGATAACTCCTTTCCTGCAATTTATTAATTTCTTAAATAAAAAATTGGTCCTTAGAAGGGGCGGCTCTCTGACAAAGATAGTGAATCATCTGCTAAAATATTGCAATTATTTCATTTAAATCTAAGATCAACACCTATTAAATCCACAACCCTTGCCAAGGTTAAAACTTTTTCTTATCTTAGGTGTTGTAAATAAAAACTTTGAGAAAAAAAGTATGATACCCGAAGATGTAAGCAAAGTAGAGAAGGCGCTCTTTTTGTTAGTTAAAAGCGCATTAAATAAAAACACTAAAGCAAACGTTACCAATGATATAGAAGTACCAATTGCCCCTGTTTTTGGACCAGATGTTCTAAAATTTGACCATATGGAGTGGGGAAAACTCATTACATTGGCAAAAAAGCAGGGGGTACAGGCAATATCTCTTGACGGATTTCCTCAGGAGTATCTGCATATGATTCCAAAAGATATTAAAATCAGATGGGATAAAGCAGTAGAACATGTTGAGGAGAGGCACGAAAAGCAGATTAAGGTACTGAAAGAGCTCACTGCTATTTTTAAGACAAATTCTGTCAGTACAGTCATTATTAACAATATGTGCATCAGCAAAGCATACCCCATTGCAAAACACCGGGAGTGTGCAGATTTAAATATTGCACAACCCGGCAGCTGGGAAAAAGGGAATAAAGCTATTGACAATCTTGGTGTTAATGTTTATCAAGTAAACAAAAAACACTCAATATTCAACTTTAGGGGTATCACTGTACATAATCACAATATTGATCTGGTTAAAACCGAGAAAGTTACGTTGGATAATATAGAGATTACTATTCCCGGACGCGACTTTGCAGCAATTTTTCTAACCCGGCAAACTGCAGATAATTTCCTGAGCTCCTCTATAGTGATGCGACATCTTGCCGACCTATCTCTATTCTTTGAAGAGCACTCACATGATATTAATTTTGAACATCTTACAAAAGAACTCAATAGACAACGAATATTAAAAATTATACTGCATCTGCTTATACTAAGTCAAAAACTCTTAGGATTTGAAAAAGGGCTCAAACTCATTTTTGAACAGGCTAAAGAGAGCAAATATCTCAGCAAAAAATGTGTTTACAGCGACTTCTCTCTAACACCAATGGCAGATAAGATCCGCAAAGATCTAACAACCAATGAATTTGTAAAATCCAACATCAACGACCTCATTACGATGTCAAAAAAAGAGAGAAAAGCACTCGAACTCAAAACCCTTCTAAGCAACAAGTGGAAATACTCTCTCTTCAAAAGAGGCCTGTTTTACAAAACATTTCTAAAAATCCTCGTGAAATAGACCTTGGCAAGGGTTGT
>JAUYTB010000118.1 GCA_030695305.1 Bacteroidales bacterium | reverse complement strand
TGTTAAAAGAAGCGTTCGTAATTTAAAAAAAGAAGAATCATCCGAGAAAGTTTTAATAAACGACTCCTCCGATCAAGAAAGGATGAGCAAAACAAAATGCTCAATACCGGAAACTTTAAAGATAATAGCTATAGGAGCATCTGCAGGCGGACCAGAAGGTCTAAAAATTATACTAAGCGGATTGGGTGACAATCTTTTTGTTCCTGTTGTTATCGTTCAACATATTGATCCAAATTTTATTGAAGGATTTGCAACTTGGTTAAACAGTAACTCTAAATACCCGGTTAAGATTGCAGAGAAGAGTGAAACTCTTATGCCGGGGAAAATATATGTTGCACCATCCGGGGTCCAGATAAAGATTAACAAAGAGTTCTCTGTATCATTTACAGAGGAGAAGAGCAATAACGGACATATACCGTCAATAGATGCCTTTTTTAACAACCTTTGCGATGTCTACGGAAAAAATTCTTTGGCAATTCTTCTTTCCGGAATGGGAAAAGATGGCGCCGAAGGACTTTTTAATCTAAGCAAATCCGGTGCCTACACTTTTGTTCAGAATGAAGAGTCCTCTCTTGTGTATGGAATGCCTGGAGAGGCCGTTCGGCGGGGTGCTGCTTGCCGCATACTATCTCCTATTGATATTGTCAATGAAATAAACAACCTTTTATATAATTATGAATCAAAACCAAAAGGATGAACTAGCTAAGGGCTATATACTTGCAGTAGAGGACTCTATGGTTCAGGCTAAGAGACTTGAGTACTTTTTCAAGAAACATCAGCTCAACTATCGTCTCTTCTCTACCGGAGAGGAGGCACTAATCTATATAAGCAAAAGGATTCCTATTCTTGTTATAAGTGATATTATTATGCCGGGAATGGATGGTTATCAGCTATGCCGGGAGATAAAAGAGAGCCCTGCAACATCGTCAATTCCTGTTATTCTGCTTACATCACTTCAGGATCCCAATGACATTATACGCGGTCTTCAGGCAGGTGCAGACAACTTTATCACCAAACCTTACGACGAAAAGTATCTGCTTTCAAGAATTGAGCATCTTTTAAGCAACAGAAACTGGGATTCTGATATCTCTGTTTATGAGAAAAATGAACCCATAAATCTTAGATACAGAGGAGAGGAGTTTAAAATAACATCCGAGAGGAGACAAATTCTTGATCTTTTAATTTCTGTATATGACACTGCAATTCAGAGGAATGAAGAATTAACCGCTATCAAACTTCAGCTTGAGGAGACAAACCGCAGTCTTCTACAGGCAAATGAGGATCTAGATGCATTTTCGAGAACTGTATCACATGACCTCAAGTCTCCCCTATCTGTAATAATTGGATTTACAAGCGCAATTATGGATAACCCGGAGACTACGGTCTCAGATGAAGAGAGAAGCTACATTAAGTTTATACTTGAATCTGCTCTTGAGATGACACAGTTAATTAAGGATCTTCTTTCATTTTCTCAATCCGGCAGGTTAGATCTTGAAGAGGAGGAGCTTGACCTGAGTGATATTGCAAATGATATTCTTGGAGGTATACTATTAAGATACCCAGAAAGCAAACCCGAGATTAAAATTGAACCAGGCCTTAAGGCAAAAGCTGACAATAAACTGATGAGAGTTGTTCTTGATAACCTTATTGGTAATGCTGTGAAATATAGCTCTAAATGCGAAACCCCTTCAATTTATTTTGGCAAAAAAGAGTATTTTGGCAAAGACCTTTTCTTTATTAAAGATAATGGGGCCGGGTTTGATATGTCTAAAGCAGATAAACTTTTCCAACCATTTGTAAGATTACACTCGGGCATGGAGTACACCGGAACCGGAGTTGGACTCTCTACAGTTAAGAGAATAATAGAAAAACACGGCGGTGAGATATGGGCAGAATCCCAGAGTGGTAAAGGAGCCACCTTTTTCTTCACACTTGAGTAGCTCCATTCAACAATTTGCTATTATTATTGTTATAACTGCATATCAAACACATTATTGAATTAATTACAACTAAAATATCTAAATATGAACGGTGATACAATTATCTGTAACTGTAATGAAATTTACAAAAACGAAATTTTAAAAGCAATTGAAGAAAAAGGGTGTAAGACTGTAGAGGATGTTGGAGAGGCAACCGGTGCAGGCACAATCTGTGGAGGATGTATTGACGATATCCAGGAGATTCTAGATCACGCTCTTAACAATTCTAAGTAGCTTTGCCAGAGTTTGATGTAATTTAATAACATACAAACACTTATAAAACGCTGTTTTCCAAATTTGGAAAACTGCGTTTTATATTTATCTAATTAACTAACAGATACATCAAACTCTGCCGCCGATATTCATTCCCCCAGCAATTCTCACATCAGGAACGCCAG
>JAUYTB010000116.1 GCA_030695305.1 Bacteroidales bacterium | reverse complement strand
GCACCTCTCCAGGAGCGCCACTGACTACCGTAGACCGGGCCAAGATTCCCATCTGCATCTGCCCACTCATCCCAAATAGTTACACCATTGTCGTTGAGATACTTAATATTTGTATCTCCCTTAATAAACCATAGTAACTCGTATATAATGGACTTAAGATGAATTTTTTTGGTGGTAAGAAGTGGGAAGCCGTTGTTGAGGTCAAAACGCATCTGATATCCGAATAGACTCTTTGTGCCTGTTCCGGTGCGGTCGCTCTTGAGCACCCCATGCTCCATAATATGTTCTAAAAGGGATATATAAGCTTTCATTGTGATTGCAGATCTTTTATTGTAACGTATCATACAAAGATAGTCAATATGGATGAAAAGAGAGAGGTCAAAGATGCTTCTGTTGTATCAAGTGGGCAGGAGGAGGTATGCCGGAAAAAAAGGAAAATAGTTATCGGGATTCAACAAAATGATTTGCAAACTGTTTAAGATTTGCAATTAATAGGATAAACTGAATGAGAAGATATATAACCGTTGCGGCCTCTTTTGTGATAATGCTTTGTCTTGGAGGAATGTTTGCATGGAGTCTTATTGCCAAAGAGTTAACTGAAGTTTATGGCTTTTCGGCTGCACGTACTCAGTTGGTTTTTGGAATATTCTTTACTGTATTTCCTGTTGCTATGCTTTTTGCCGGAAAGGCAGAAAAGAGATTAGGTCCAAGAAATATGACCATTATATCTTCACTCTTTTTTACAGCAGGGTATCTGTTAAGCTCCTTTTCAAATGGGAACTACCTTTTGATTCTTACCGGAATGGGGGTGATGGCAGGGATTGGAACGGGCTTCGGCTACCTGGCTGCGCTTACACTCCCTGTAAGGTGGTTCCCGGATAAAAAGGGCCTTATAACAGGAGTGGTAGTGGCCGGATTTGGCTTTGCGGCCATATTCTACTCGCTTTTTGCAGAGTATCTTTTAAACTCAGGAAGGGAGATTCTTGAAGTTTTCAAGATAATTGGAATCACTTACGGTGCAGTAATTGTCGCTATGGCTTTTTTGCTTATAAATCCGGCCGGCTTTACACAGATTATCAGTAAAATAAAGGTTCGCTTTGCCAACACCTCAAAATTCTACAAACTCTTTTTTGGACTCTTTCTTGGTACATTTGCAGGTCTTCTGATGATAGGCAACCTAACTCCGGTTGGAGCCGAGAGTGGCATATCAAATAATATACTTGTACTTGGTGTTTCCGGTTTTGCTGTTGCAAACAGTGCCGGCAGAGTCACATGGGGATTTATCAGTGACTATATTGGTGCCGGATTGACTATTCTGTTTGCCCTTGCATTTCAGGGAGTCTCAATTCTGCTCATAGGCTATCCAAACATAATTGGCCAATCTACATTAACGCCTACCCTATATCTTGTTCTATCTGCAATGATTGGATTTGGCTTCGGCGGAAATTTTGTTCTGTTTGCAAAAGAGACTGCGCAATTTTTTGGTATCCCAAATATGGGAGCAATATATCCATATGTGTTTCTTGGATACTCATTTGCAGGCCTGTTAGGCCCACTCACCGGCGGAGTGCTCTTTGATATTTTTAAGAGCTACGATCTGCCAATCCTTATATCTGCAGTTATGAGCATAGCGGGAGCAGGTATATTTCTTACGGACTATTTCAGGAGATAAATTTGTCAAGTCTCTTTTAAAAATCATTACCTAAAAAATGATTTTCATAAACCAAATGACTAATTTTACGTCGTAAAAGAAAATGGCTGAAAAGTTTATGGCAATACCAACAACAAGGGCAAAAGAGTGTGCAGATATCTCGATAGATATAGAAAAGTGCAACGGGTGCGGTTTATGCGTATCTGTCTGCAAAGACTATAGCCTAGTCTTGGAAGATGGCAAGGTTGAGGTGAGCAACTCTCCAATTTTCGGATGCATTGCATGCGGTCACTGTATGGCCATCTGCCCCACAGGAGCAATTGAGATTCACGGAAGGGAACTCTCACCACAAGATCTTTTTGAACTGCCCTCAAAGGAGAGTGCCGCAAATTACGGGCAGATTCTCTCACTTTTCCAGAGAAGGAGAAGTATTCGGGAGTTTCTGGATAAGAGCGTAGAACCCCACATTCGTGAACAGATAATTAAAGCGGCAGCATCTGCCCCAATGGGACTTCCTCCGAGTGATGTTAGTCTGATGATATTGGATGGAAAAGAGATGTCAAGAGCATTTGCTCGGGATTTTTCGGACTACTTGTGCGGGATGAAGTGGTTTGTTTCCAGGTGGTTTCTGGCACTGATGCGCCCCTTTTGGGGCAAAGCAAACGATGAGATGTTTAGAAACTTTGTAAAGCCACTCTTTAAAACCTACACAGAGGGAATGGAAAAGGGAGAGAATCTAATAAACTACGATGCACCTCTTGCAATATATTTTTACGGCTCTCCATTCAGCGACCCTGCCGATCCCATAATAGCTGCGACATATTCTATGATTGCAGCTGAGGCCCTTGGCCTTGGTACATGTATGTTAGGCGGAGTCCATCCGCTTATTCAAAATGGGAAAAAGGCAGCGCAACTTCGTGAAAAATACGGAATAAAATATAAAAGCAGAGAGGGGCTGTTTGTGATTTTTGGCTATCCTGCCGTTAAATATAGGAGAGGTATCGAGAGAAGTTTTGCAAATATCACAAATTGAATATTGTTTAAATGAGTTTAACTTAACTTTATATATCATGATTATTACAACTACAGACAAAATTCCAAACAAGGAGATAACTCAAATCCTGGGTGTTGCACGGGGAAGCACAGTTCGTGCGAGAAATATTGGCAGAGATATACTTGCCGGACTAAAAAATATTGTTGGTGGCGAAATTGAGGAGTACACACTTTTACAGGCACAGGCCAGAGAGCAGGCAATGAAAAGAATGGCAGATGATGCCAGAAGAGTAGGTGCAGATGCTATAGTAAATGTGAGATTCTCAACATCTATGATAATGCAGGGAGCTTCGGAGATTCTGGCATATGGAACAGCGGTAAAACTCTCATAAGATGGACTTTATAGCTAATTTCATCTTAAGTGCATATGGTGCTTTTATTGGCATTTGTATTGTTATATTGATTTACCTTATTATAAGAAGAGGTAAGATAAAAAAGAGCGAAGATTTTGAGCACAGAGATAACTAAGTTCATATTTGATAATTTCATTGAACAAAGTGAACTTATCTGGCATGAAGAGCGTTTTCGATTAATAAACATACACTCGTAAATAAATATGAAAAAATTATTAGTTATTCTTTTTGTAGCATTGACTACAACCTTGTTTGCTCAGGAGGAGATAGCAAGACTAACATACGCAGATAGTCAGTACTCTAAAATTTATCAGACCATAAAGAACAACACAAAAATATTAAAGTATATATCGGCAAACGGGTCAGAACTTAAGATTGGCGATACCCTGATATTAGGCGTCCCTTCGGGAACTACAACTTCAACTACGGTTGTTGGTGGTTCTGAGAAATCTGTGGGAGTTGCCCGGGCAAACTCAAAGAGCAATAGTATCTTTTCAACAATTTTAATGGGTAAGCAGATTGGTTTTGGTACATATATCAGCAATTTGAGTGATGATAGTAATGTAACGGCAAAAGCCAATATGCAGGGAGAGATAGTTGTGATTGCAGATATGAGGGTTTATCATAAAGGAAGTAGAAACAAACCTCTTGCACTTGCAGTTTTATTGGGCGAACCTAATGGACGTGCATTTGGATTATACAAGTATATGTCTATAAACGATTTTGAAAAGAGTGTATTGAAAGGAGAGATTCTCACCAAAAATGCACCTCTTAACAGAGAGCAGGCAATCGCAAAACTAAAGGAGGCAAAAGACCTTGTTGACCTGGGACTTATGGATGCTGACGAATATGAGAAGCTCAAAACAGAGCTTACTCCAATAATTATGAAAAAGTAAAAGAGGTCAGAGGGATTAGCGTGACAAACATTTAGAAAATTCGGCCCACTGACGCTTATCCAGAACTCTTTCAATATCAGACATCAACTTTTTGTAAGGGCCAGAGAGGGCAGCGCCATTTTTCTCTCTAAAGGCCCTTACTGCTTTTTCGAACTCGGCATTTAGAGCTTTGATCTTCTTCTCCAATTCATTTCGGTCGGTATTACCTAATCTAACAAGATTCATCAACTCTTTTTTTGCAGCGATAAATCTCTCCTCCATTTTTGACAATGCCTCACGCTGATTCTTCAGGATGATTTGAATATGATCTTCATAAAGAGAGAGGGCCTTTCTAATTTCAAGCACCTGATTCTCTGTTGGTTTTACAGACTTAATGCAGCCAATTAACGGATTGACGTTTGCTTTGGTGTCGAAACCGCTAGAGGTTGCAAGATAGACTTGTGGTAGTTCGCTATTATTAAGCGAGTAGTTCTCATCATCGCCACCTGTAGCGACAGGGGTGTTCAAATATTGTTGAGCCGCCTGTTCTACCAGCCCCTCTACAGTCTCGTTATTATTAATCTCTATGCTCTCTTTATTACACGAAATAAGCAGTGCACTCGCAAACACCAAAAAAGTGATGAGTGTAAATATCCGGTTACAAGCTATGTTTTTCATATTGCTTTATTTAATTGAGATTTTCACAAATTATTTGCTTACCAAAGATAAAATAATTTTTAACTTAGACTCACTATTCTTACACTATTTTTTATATTGAACTTTTGGAAAAAGCTATTAGGATGGTTCACATTAAATTACGAAAAATCATAAAACATTGAAAAAAATTGAGGTAGTGGCAGCAATTATTCTCCATGAGGGCAAGATACTTTGTGTTAAAAGGGGCAGGAGTCCATATGAGTATCTCTCTTTTAAATATGAGTTTCCCGGGGGAAAGGTAGAGAAGGGAGAGGGATATGAAGAGGCTTTAATACGCGAGATTAGGGAGGAGCTCAAGCTAGAGATAGATATCAAGGGCCACTTTATGACAGTTAACCACCTATACCCTCACTTTGAGATCACTCTGCATAGTTATCTCTGCTCTTCTAAGGAAGATTCTATTGAGATAGCTCTTACAGAGCATGTGGAGTATAAGTGGTTATACGGTAAAGATATTTTTAGTGTTGAGTGGGCTGCTGCAGATGTATCTATATGTGAGAGTTTGTTAATTACATCAAACACTAACAGACTCACTTCTTAACTTTAATAGAGCATCCGATTGCAACTGTATTTTTAACCTCAACCTCTCTGTTTGCAAGCAGTGCATCAACTGCATCTTCTACATATTTTTTGGAGACATCTCCTGCATTTTTGTAGTTGTCGTCAATTGCTCCTATATATTTAACGATATTTTTGCCTCCCTCCCTCTTCACAATAAATACATGAGGGGTCTTTGTCGCTCCGTACTGAGGGAAGATCTTTTGACCATCGTCAAAAAGGTAAGGGAAGGTAAAACCTTTCTCCTTTGCTCTCTTTATCATCAACTCAAAGCTATCCTTTGGCTCTATTGCAGGGTCATTAGGGTTGATAGCCACTACAGGGTATCCCAGTGCAGAGTACTTCTTATCCAGAGCAATAATTCTATCTTCATAAGCAATTGAGTACGGGCAGTGATTGCAGGTAAAAATTATGATAAATCCTTTTGCATCTTTGTAATCTGCAAGTGATACCATTTTATTATCTACCCCCTTAAGTTTAAAGTCTGTGGCTTGGTCGCCAATCTTATACCCTTGCGCAGAGAGGGTATTAAATGCAAAAAGAGTTACCACAAGGAGTCCGGCTATTTTTTGTAATGTTTTCATATTCTGTAATAATTTAGTTGGTAATATATTTATATAAGATCTTTTGTTGCAGATTATTGCTAATCAAGCTTAAAGATTATAATGTTCGGGTTAAAGATGTAGTTTAATGATACTCTCCAGCTCCTCTTTACTCAGAGGTTTCTCTGCAAATTGAAGGGATTTCCCATTTTTTATAAATAGTGTTGCGGGAATAGACCCCGTCCAGAGCGAATCAACATCAGGAATCCATTCGTTCATCTTTTTAATATCGTCTAGCAGATAGTGATCTACATCCAGCTTTAGGCGTTTAGCAAAACTCTTCACAGCTCCAGTAGCCCTCTCGGCATCGTCGAGAGATACAAGAATCATTTTGTATCTGTTGTTCTCCCTATATTTCTCATTTACTGCCATAAAATGGGGCAACTCCTCAACGCAGGGTCTGCACCAGGTTGCCCAAAAGTTAACCACATATAGTGTATCATTCTCTTTTGTGTAGACGGGCTTGAGAGTGTTGTAGTCTAAGACTTTTATAACCGGCTCAGCAATATCATTGCCAACAGCTTTGGTAATGCTTTGTTGGCTGTAGGTTGCAATAGTTAAAAAGGGGAGGGTAAATAAAAGAGCATAGTATGGTGTTATAAATCGCTTCATCGTTTTTTATTTTCTATATGTTAGTTAAAACAGATAACACTACGAAAAAGTTTATCAACAATAAAACCATCAACAACGGGATTCTAACTAATAATTTGCAGTCGATTCAAATTAACCGGGCTTAGATCGCAGGTTTCGGGCCCAGGGAATAATCTCTCTTGGTGCTCTCTCTTGAGCAAGAAGCTCTGCCATCTTTTTCATATATGGCTCTGTGTGTTTATAATAGGCCTTAATGCCTTCGCAGAGGGCAAATTTTTTCTCACCTCCAAAAGTGGTGGTGTGTCTGTGTTTGGGGCACTCTCCGCCACAAGCAAAATAGTATTCACATCGCAGACACTCTTTTGAGAGGGTATTTCTTTTATTTATACCGAAACTTATTTGTGCAGAAGAGGATAGGATATCCTTAAGATTATCTGTGTATAGGTTTCCTATAAGATGCTCCGGATATACAAAATGGTCGCAGGAGTAAACATCTCCATTATGCTCAACGGCGATATTGTCTCCACAGGTTTCGCGGTAAGCACATACAGATGGCTCAATACCGACCCATGAGGATAAAGTAAGGTCAAAAAGTTGCACGAAAATTTTTCCGACGTCATTCACAACCCATTCGTCAAAGATATCAGTTAAAAACTTACCATACCCTGCCGATGAGACAGACCAAGGAGCCGGTGAAGCACTGCTCTCTAAAAAAGGTGAGACAATAGTTGGTCTGGAATCAGACACAGGGCCGGAGCCAGTATCTTGAGTAATGAAATCTACAGCAGGAAGAAACTGCATATATTGCGACCCGATAGACTTTAAAAAGACGTAAATAGATCTACCCTTTCCCTCACTTAAGTTACTTACAACAGAGAGGGTATTGAACTCAACTTTAAAGCGTTTAAGCAGATCTATCCCCTTTATTGTCTTATCAAACGAGGAGAAACCCTCTCTGTTTATCCGGTTTTCATCGTGAATAGATTTTGGTCCGTCTATGGATACCCCCACCAAAAAATCATATTTTTTAAAAAATCGGCACCACTCCTCATTAAGTAGCGTTGCATTGGTCTGGATGGAGTTCTCTATTCGCTTTTTGTGAGTATTGTGCCTAAACTGCAGCTCTACAACCCTCTTATAGAAATCCAATCCGGCCATCAATGGTTCCCCTCCGTGCCAGACGAAACTTACAACCGGCACCTGATTACTCTCTATATATTGCCGGATATACCTCTCAAGCAGATCATACGGGAAAAGCTTTCGTCCCGCTCCGTAGAGACGCTCTTTATCTAGATAATAGCAATATTTACAATAGAGATTACAGTTGGAGCCAACAGGTTTTGTCATTGCCGTAAAGGCTTTTGGCCCCTGTATCTTTATTGCATCCGATAGTGTTATGTAGTTTTTTTTCAAATTTACTAAATGATTTTTGCCAATCTCTTTATTCTCTCTGCTCTGTCAGGAGAAGACTCCTCTAAAGAGATACATCATAATTGTGATTACTATGGCGGCAATTATGTTTATAATTATTCCGGTGCGGGCCATCTGAGCTACGCTTATCCTTCCGGTTCCAAAAATTATTGCATTTGGAGGTGTGGCTACAGGCAGCATAAATGCCATTGATGCAGACATTGTTGCAGGTATCATCAATAGTAGCGGATCTATTCCGGAGGTTACAGCCACTCCGGCAAGTATTGGCAGTATCATCTCTGTTGTTGCAGTATTTGATGTAAGTTCTGTAAGAAACGTCATCACTATGCAGATTGTGAAGATGATAGCTATCGGGTGTAGAGTTGAGACGCTCGAGAGGTGTCCTCCAAACCATAGCGATAGTCCGGACTCTTTAAAACCGGTAGCCAGTGCAAATCCACCTCCAAAGAGGAGAAGTATCTGCCAGGGCAGTTTTGATGCGGTATCCCAATCCATTAGACGCCTCCCTTTTTCGTTTTTTGAGGGGATCAAAAAAAGGATAATAGCAATAAAGATAGCAGCAGTTCCGTCGTTTATATAGGTACTTGCAGGAAAGAGCCGGGCCCACCCGGGAATGGTAAGAGATCCAAGATCAATATCTGCACGGAGCAGCCAAAGAAGGGCAAGGGTTACAAATAGTGTAAAGATTTGCTTCTCCTCGGTGCTTGCTGGTCCGGCCTCCTTAAGATGGTTGTGAAATGTTTGGGGGTCAATCTTAATCCACTGCTCTTTTTTTGGACGATAGATGAGATAGAGAACAACCCAAATTACGGCAAATATTATAAGGGAGATGGGTAGGGCAAAGAGAATCCATCCAGAGAAAGTTATCTCGGGAGATTCCGGAAAATATATATGGAAAATTCTTACTAATGAGAGATTTGGAGGTGTTCCTACTATGGTGGCCATTCCTCCCACAGAGGCACTATATGCAACTCCAAGCAGGAGTCCTGTCCCAAATAGCTGAGAGCTCTTTTTACCGGAGATTTGGTTTAGCTGGTTTATAATAGACATTGCTATGGGAATCATCATCATAACGGTTGCGGTATTAGATATCCACATAGAGAGAAAAAAGGAGGAGAGCATAAACCCCAGCAGTATCCTTGAGGGACTCACCCCTATTGCACACAGAATCTTTAGCGCTATGCGTCTGTGCAGATTCCATCGCTCCATTGCGAGTGCGACCATAAATCCACCCATAAACAGAAATATCACATCATTAAAATAGGCAGATGAGACAGCTTTTCCGTCCATAATTCCTAAAAGAGGGAAGAGGGCTACGGGTATTAACGAGGTGACAGCCAGCGGGACAATCTCTGTTATCCACCATACTGCCATAAGAAGAGCCACACAAAATGTGAGTGTTACTTTTGGGTTTGCAGGATCGAGCTTTACAAACAGGATCATACCCAGTATCGCTAAGGGTGTAGCCACAAAGCTAACGAAATGCTTTATAGACATAGTCATGTTATTAGGTAGAGATAAAGATAGTTAAACCTTGCCAAGGAATGCGGATCTTGCCTCATTTTTTTAATTATCTTAGCACCTTAATCCGGATTATATGAATAGCGGCAATAATTGGTGTAACTTAACAAAAGATTCTATTTTAGACTCTATTCCGGATATGATTATTATAATGCACCGGGACGGGACAGTTCTGGAGATTCATGGTGCCAAACCGGATAAATTGATGGCCCCTGCAAATGAGCTTATAGGATATAATATTAAAGATAGTTTTGATAAAGATGAGCTAAAGCGTCATCTGGATCTATACAAAAGGTGCATCAAAAATAGAGAGACGGGAGAGATTGAGTATAAGTTAAATATTAATAACTGCGATCTCTATTTTGAATCCAAAGTAAAAGCATTAGATAACGAAAGGGTCCTTACAATTGTAAGGGATATCACCAATTGGAAGATGCTCGAAATAGACAGAGAGATTGCGTTAAAGAAGGCAGATGATATTGGTCAGAGATTTGAACAGATTGCCGAGCATGTTGGTGAGTTCATATGGGAGGTCGACAGCAAGGGGGTTTATACATATGTTAACAGAGCAGCTATATCTATTCTTGGATACACTCAGGAGGAGATAGTTGGAAAGATGAGTTGTTTTGATTTGATGCCGGAAGATGAGAGATTAAAGCTAACAGATATTGTATATAAGGTATTCGCAAGAAAGGAAACAATTTACAACCTTGAAAATTCTGCCATTACAAAAGATGGCAGGAGAGTATATGTAATTACAAACGGAATACCGATTCTCGACCGTGAAGGAGAGCTTTTTGGATATAGAGGATCCAGCAGGGATATAACAGAGCAGTTGAAATTTTATCAGGATCTGCTAATCTCAAAACAGAAAGCAGAGGAGAGCAGCCGGCTTAAAACTGCCTTTATCAATAATATCTCGCATGAGATTCGTACTCCTTTAAATGGGATTCTTGGTTTTGTAGAGATTATTATGGAAGATAACGATTTAAAGAGATCCAGAGGAGAGGAGTTATCAACACTCCATATGAGCAGCAAACGACTTCAAAAGACAGTTGACGATATCATGACAATTTCGGAGCTTACTTCCGGGACGATTACACCTAATATTGAGAGTTTTGATCTCTGTCTGCTGATTTGTGAACTTTTTGAGAGGACCACTCTGTTATGCTCTAAGAAAGGGATTCTCTCTTGTACTGACTTCCCATCTGGTTGTGAAGAGTTAATGTTGAGATCTGACCCCGATTTGCTTAAAAATGCCCTGTGGCAATTGTTGGAAAACGCTGTGAAGTTTACCCGACAGGGTTGTATAACAGTAGGTTTTACACATGACAACGATATGGTTACTCTTTTTGTTAAAGATACCGGTTCGGGTATTTCCAATGAGATGTTAAATGATATCTTTGATCCATTTATGCAAGAGGATGTCTCATCTACCCGGGGGTATGAGGGAAGTGGATTGGGACTCCCTATAGCTAAAGGAATTACGGAGGTACTGGGCGGTCAGGTTAGGGTTGAGACAGAAAAAAATATTGGCTCTAAGTTCTATCTGAGTCTGCCTCTGCTTAGTGAAAAAATGATTCCTGAGGTAAGCCTTTTGAAAGAAGAGAGTATTGACTCCTCCTCCGGTAAGCTTATTCTGATAGCAGAGGACGATGATTATAATTATTTGTATATCAACACTATTTTACAAAAGGCCGGTTATTGTACCCTGCATGCGATAAATGGTGTAGAGGCAGTTATGATGTGTCGTCAGAATGATGATATATCTATGGTATTTATGGATATAAAAATGCCGGTTATGAATGGTTTGGAGGCTATCAAACAAGTAAAGGAGATGAGGCCCCATCTCCCTTTGATTGCAACAACAGCATATGTTCAGGCAGGAGACAAGCAACGCTTTATATCTGCCGGTTGTAATGACTATCTGGCAAAACCCATAAAAGTCAGCGAGATTCTTGCAATGGTAAACAAGTATATGTCACATACATCTTCTATAGAGTAGCTGTTATCTTATTTAATAGATTGGCAGCTATCTACTCTATGCTCTCATTTGGAATAGCTCAATCAATATCCATTCAATAATATCATTAATAACCTCTTCGGAGATAGTCTCTTCAATATCTCCATACTCCTCTACCGCTCCTGTCGTACAGTTTTGGAGAAGATGGTTTCTGTTTTTGTAGAGTTTTGTCTTTATGTTGGTATTGCCCCCAGATTTTGCTGCCTGCTCAATAAGGTCAAGATTGTATGGTAGTACCTGAATATCTTTATCTCCGATGAGTGCAAACACTGGACACTTTACCTGTTTTAGAGTTTCCGACGGGTTATGAAACAGATCGTAGCGCATAAAAGGCATTAAGAGACTGCTATAATCGGAGAGTTTAAGTGGAGAGGAGAGGCCTATCTTC
>JAUYTB010000114.1 GCA_030695305.1 Bacteroidales bacterium | reverse complement strand
CTGGCTCTATCATAGATTTAGCAGATCATATAATGGTGGCTTTGCAATTAAAAAGCCAACATTCGAAAACGGTAAAATATTCCTCCCAGGCTTTGTTCATTTTGACTTCCGGGGTCATATGGCGAGATGGGAATACTAATTCCTTTTTTTATTAACCTAATAACTTTAATTATGAAAAAGTTGATCTTCTTTCTTTTCGCGCTGGCAGTTTTAATCTTGCCAGTTGCAGCCTTTGCAGGTGGAAACCCTGGCCCCACAAACGAAAATCCCATCTCTTTGGCGATGTTCGTAGACCTTACGGCTCTGGCAGCCGGTATTGCAGCAATAACGCTTTTCATCAAAAGCACCTTCAACACATCCGGAATCATCACTGATATTGTCTCCTGGGTTCTTGGGCCAATATTGGGGATGATTGGGTTCTATTTCAACCTAGGAATGTTTGCTGAGGTTGTCTGGTATGGAGCACTACTATATGGTTTACTTGCTTCATTCTATGCGAACAAAGGCTACGACATTCTTTCCGTTATTCGAGGGAAAAAGGATGTTGAATATGTAAAGATTGAGTAATGAAAGCCATCTTAACTGTCCTGTTAATAGTCTTACTGACTTCATGTAATATGAAGCGGTATTGCAATGAAAGATATCCTCCTCAAGAAAAGGTAAAGGATAGTATCAGCTTTGTTGAAAAAATAGTTTATCGCGATACAACGATCTACAGGTTGCTCCCCGGAGAAATAAGGATCGATACCTTATATATAGATACAACAGACAATTCAGCTAAAAGCGAACTTGAGACATCCTTAGCAAGGTCATCCGCTTTCTACAAAGATGGCCGACTAATACATGGATTGAGGCAAAAGGACAGTGTATTATCCTTTTTAATCCAGAACGCCATAAAGGAACATTCAACTGTTGACTATCGAGACAGAGAAGTTATCAAGGTTGAAACAAGAAATGAACTAAATGGCTGGCAGAATGCACAGATTTATGCTGCTTGGATACTGGCCATCATTCTCCTGGTTAGTGCGTTATGGAGGAAAATACCATCTGCATTGGTTGGTAAAGTGATGCAGGTTTTTAAGAAGAAAAAGCCTCCTTAAGTGAGCACTTTAAAGAATAATTGCAAAAGGGAAAAATCCGGCACAATGAATGCCGGATTTTTTTATTTTTGTGATCAGTTAATCGTACCATTTTGGAATTGAAATGAGAGTGTTGTCAAGAAAGATTATTCATCTTGTTTAACTATTAATCGCACCATATTGGAATTAAGAAAAATGGTAAAAAACATTTGAAAATCTACATTTGTTTATTAATTGTTTAAGAAAATAAATTTGAATACTTCATAAGTGTTTTATAAACAGTTTAATATAAGGTTTTAAACCTTAGACTGGCAGTCAAAAGGTCATCGGTTCGATTCCGTTATTCTCCAC
>JAUYTB010000109.1 GCA_030695305.1 Bacteroidales bacterium | reverse complement strand
AGAGCACGGATAATCTTGGCAGTATCGTCATAAGGTGTTAAAGCGCCCGTAGGACATACAGCAACACACTGACCGCAGAAAGTACAAGGAGAGTCGATAAGGTCCTGCTCAAAAGCAGGAGCAACTACCGACATAAAGCCGCGGTTAACAGCGCTCAACGCACCAACAGTCTGTACATCATTACAGATAGTTTCACATCTACGGCACATTATACACTTATCCATATCTCTGTTAAGAGCAGGAGAGCAGTCCTTTCTGTAAGAGGATACCTCTGCATTCTCTACAGCATGTATCTCTCTGATACCCATCTTTTGAGCAAGAGTTTGCAAATCGCATTTACCGGAAGATGAGCAGATAAGGCACTGAGCAGGGTGGTCAGAAAGAATCAGTTCAAGAACTGTCTTTCTTGCATTAAGAACCCTGATACTATGAGTTTTAACAATCATACCCTCTGAACACTCAGTAGAGCATGAAGGGGCAAGGTTTCTTCTTCCCTCAATCTCAACAACGCAAACGCGGCATCCACCCGGACGATTCTCTATCTTGAGGTGTTCCAGATTCATATAGCAGAGTACCGGAATATCTATTCCTACCTGCTTTGCAGCCTGGTAGACAGTAGTACCTTTTTTTACTTCTACCTCGATCTTATCTATCGTGACTTTTATTTTTTCCATAGAGTTGGATTATTGAACATGAATAGCTGTAAACTTACACTTGTCGTAACAAGCACCGCATCTGATACACTTATCTACATCAATAACGTGCGGCTGACGCTTCTCTCCGGTAATTGCATTAACAGGACACGCCCTGATACAAGCTGTACAACCGGTACATTTATCAGAGATAATAGTGTATAACTTAAGAGCTTTACACATCCCCGCAACACAAACTCTCTCTCTTACGTGTGAAAGATACTCATCATGGAAATGCTCTAAAGTAGAGAGAACAGGATTTGGAGAGGTCTGTCCAAGACCGCAAAGGGAGGTGTCCTTAATAACCAGACTGAGATTCCCAAGATATGTAAGATCGTCCTCTGTACCCTTTCCGGCACAAATCTTCTCCAGTATCTCATGTAACCTCTTGTTTCCAATACGGCACGGAGCACACTTTCCGCAAGACTCCTCTACAGTAAACTCAAGATAGAACTTGGCAACAGATACCATACAATCATCCTCGTCCATTACAATCATTCCGCCCGAACCCATCATAGAGCCGGCTGCAAGAAGATTGTCAAAATCTATTGGAGTATCAAGGTGTTTCTCGGTAAGACAACCGCCCGACGGACCACCTGTCTGAACAGCCTTGAATTTTTTACCATTCTTTATACCACCGCCGATCTCAAAGATAACCTCACGTAGGGTAATACCCATTGGAACCTCAATAAGACCAACATTGTTGATTTTACCTGCAAGAGCAAAAACTTTTGTCCCTTTAGATTTCTCGGTACCAATACTTGCAAACCATGAAGCTCCCTTTAGGAAAATAGCTGGTACGCTTGCAAAGGTCTCAACATTGTTAACATTGGTTGGTTTTCCCAGATAACCTTTTTCGGCAGGGAATGGTGGTTTCACGGTAGGCTCACCTCTGTGACCCTCCATTGAGTGGATAAGAGCAGTCTCCTCTCCACACACAAAAGCACCCGCACCAAATTTTAGTTCAATATCAAAAGCAAAATCGGTACCCAGTATGGCCTCACCAAGCAAACCATATTCACGTGCTTGCTCTATAGCAATTTGCAATCTTTTGATTGCAAGAGGATACTCGGCACGAATATATACAAGACCCTTTGAAGCACCAATACAGTAACCGCAAATAGCCATCGCCTCAATAATTGAGTGTGGATCACCCTCAAGGATAGATCTATCCATAAATGCACCAGGGTCTCCCTCATCTGCATTACAAACCACATATTTTTGATCTGCCTTGTTCTTTGAGGCAATCTCCCACTTTAGACCGGTTGGGAATCCACCACCACCGCGACCTCTTAGTCCGGATTTCTTAATCTCATCAATCGCCTCACTCTGAGTCATCTCCGTAAGTATTTTACCAATAGCGGCATAACCATCACGTGCAATATACTCGTCAATATTCTCAGGATCTATAAATCCGCAATTTCTTAAAGAGATTCTAAGCTGCTTCTGGTAGAAGCCCATATGCTTTGAATCCTCAATATGTTTGAGAGTCTCAGGATCTTCATACAGAAGTCTGTTCACTCTGCGACCTTTTAAGACATGCTCACTTATAATCTCTGCGCAATCCTCAGGTTTTACCTGTGTGTAAAAGGTGTTGTCCGGAAGTATCTTCACTATCGGACCCTTTTCGCAAAAACCAAAACAACCGGTTGCAACAACCTGAGCATCGCTCTCAAGTCCCTGTTTTTTAATCTCTTCTTTGAGATTTACAATAATCTCATCACTTTGTGAGGCCCTGCATCCGGTACCCGCACAAACCAGCAAATGCATTTTATACTGTGCCATAAATTCTACTTTTGCTCATTAATAGTCAGATAGTTAGTTGGGATAATCCCATCGAGTAGCTCGCCGTTAAGGACATACTTGTCAAGGATATCTATTGCAACCTGAGTGTCAACATTACCGAAGACAACCGGATCTTTGCCGGGTACCCTTACCTCTAATGTCGGCTCTGCATAGCAATAGCCCATACACCCACCCTGTGTAACCACGGCAGGAATCTTTTCCTTCTCTATCTTCTCAATGAGAGTGTTCATTATCGTCCTGGCGCCGGCTGCGATACCGCAGGTAGCCATTGCTACACGAATCTGAACAAGAGACTCTGGCGAATTGCTCTTTTCACGGATATTCATTCCGTGTTCCAGACTTTGCTTCATCTTACGCAAATCGTCAAGGGATTTGATTTTATTCATACTTATTTATATTTGGTTTTATTGTGTCCGATCACGCGCTAAAAGTAGATATTTTCTCACTATTACCAAAAAATATTTAATTAAATTGTAACAATTTGTTACAAAATACTTACTATCTAATACTTTCAATCAACTCATTTGCCAGTTCCGGCATCCCCTCTGCAAATCTCTTTCTTATATAAACAACTCTTTCTACTTCTCTGTTTTGCACCTCAACACCCGAAGGATCAATCACATATATAGTAGCCCCTTTAGGGGAGTAGGCTGTTAAACCAGCAGCCGGATATACCGCTAACGATGTTCCTGCAACTATAACAATATCCGCACCAGAGATTATATCAATTGCTTCACTCATCAAAGGCACCTCCTCACCGAAGAAAACGATGTGAGGCCTAAGCTGTCCGCCACCCGGACAAAGGTCCCCGACATGAACGTCCCCGGAAATTTCGCAAATATAAGAAGGATCTTTGATACTTCTGCATTTTATCAACTCACCATGCAGATGAAGTACACTGGAAGAACCGGCCCTTTCGTGCAGATTATCTACATTTTGAGTGATAATATCCACATCAAAAAAATCTTCAAGTTTTGCAACAGCATAATGTCCTGCATTTGGCTCTACCTCTTTTAGCTGCCTTCGTCTTGCATTATAGAAATCGAGCACACTTGCCGGATCTCTCATAAGCGCCTCAGGAGTACAGACATCCTCAATCCTGTGATTTGCCCATAATCCGCTTGATGAGCGAAAGGTCTCCAGTCCGCTGTCTGCACTAACACCGGCACCTGTAAGCATTACAACTCTTCTCCTTTTTGTCATAACTCCCCCCTTAAATCACTAATATTGGCATCCACCATACCGGTTAGCATCCTAATTACAGATGGATCATTTAACGGCAAACCCTCAAGTACATCCTTTACCTCTACAGTATCAAAAGTATACTCATTCCCATTAAAGCTATAACGAAAAAAGAAATCTATATCGGGATTTGCAGAGACCATAAGAATCAAACTATTTGCAACATCACCCAAAGGGGGTCTGTCCAGATGGCTGTTAATGAAAGTGGCCCTCACCTTTGTTCCCAACCCCGGAGAAGAGGAGACAATCAGGTCGCCTCCGCTCTGTTGTGCACTCTGGCGAAAAAGAGGAATTCCCATACCCACCCGCCTTGTTGTGCGCGAAGTAAAGAAGGGATCATCCAGACGACTCACCTGCTCCTGAGTCATCCCCTTACCATTATCCTCAATCTCAATAACCAGGGAGTCCTCAACAGTACTCTCCTCAACCGTCAGTTTAATAAGAGAGGCCCCGGCAGAGAGTGAGTTTTGAATAATATCAATGATATGTAACGAAAGGTCATTCATCTCTTTAAATTGTTAAGTGCAGATTTTACTGCAGAAAATGTTTTTTCCATAATATCAAGCCGGGTATAGCACTTGCCAATATCATCGGTATAGTGGGCATCTGACGATTGGATAAAGGCCCTTTTGGAGAGATAGCTGTTTTGAGTTATAAAAGCATCAATAGTGCAATTAGAAGATAACTCAAGAGCATCAGCAGAGAGAGATGGTGGCATAAAGCCCAGTTGACTCAATACCGAATTCTGCTGCTTATCTATATGAGCCGGGATAAAGATTCCACCCAGCGAGTGAACAAATTGCTCCACCTCCTCAATTGATTTATCTGTAACACCTATAAGAAGAGAATCCTCCTGATAGAGGACCTCCTCGTTTTGATTAACAACAAGCTGATATCCAAATATATCTGGATTGTTGGGTATTCTCACAAGACTCTTGTCCAAAAACTCCTGAAGTCTCTCCAATGCCTCCTCTCCATCTACAAAGGCCAGTACATGAACCTCCTCTTTTGTGGTGATCTCTGCACCGCACATAACATAAATACCCTCTCTCTCTCCAACCTCCCTTATATATCTGGATTGAAGAGTAGAGTTATGATCTGTTATGCCAATGATATCCAGCCCCCTCTCCTTTGCCTTAGCAATTATATTAAGGGGAGTCATCTCGATATCTCCGCAGGGAGAGAGAGTCGTATGTATATGAAGATCACATTTCATCATTTTGTAGTAATCCTCAACAGATAGGGTAGCAATAACTATTTTTGGGTACCAAGAACTTCATAGAGTTTACCACACAATTCAAAGGCCTCCATATCACTACCAAGAAGAGGAACACCCTCTGTAACAGAGAGTTTAACGGTCTCATCATCCGGAGTAAAACCCTTTACAAGTATAACTGCAGATAGATCTCTAAGAGAGGCAACACCCATGATATTCTTATGAGTCTGAAGTGTAATCCACACCTGCCCCTCTTTTGAGTGGCCCATAACATCTGATAGAAGATCTGAGGCATAACCTCCTGTAACCTCACCCTGGAGAGAATCTTCACACGAATAAACCTTAAGACTCAGTAAGTCAACAATTTCCTTAACTTTCATTTTTATATCTATATTTATTTTATTAATTAATCTACTCCTCGCTCTTGTCAAATCTCTCTTTACCCCAGATATCCTCCATAATCTTGATTGTATCCTCAAGCGATATCTCACCTCGTTTCTCAAAGATTGTTCTCAGAAAGATACACGAATTGACATTTGCCTGATCTCTAACTATATCCTCTGCAAGGGCTTCACAACTCGGAGCTCCGCAAGCACCGCAATCGATACCGGGCAGAATAGTTTTTAATCTTCTGGCACTCTCCATCTTTTTAATAGCAAGCTCAATATCCTTGTCATACTTAACCATGGACCTTGGCTCTATCTTATCCATATGAACAACTGCCGAACAGGTTCTCTTATACTCATCTATCAGATTGTGAGCTTCAGGCACCTTTGTTGAGTACTTTCTCAAACTCTCTGCTGTAAGGAATCTGTTTCTATGAGAGAGAATCCCGCCTGCACACGACTCATCGCAAGCCCTTATCTCAAGAAAATCTACATCCGGAATCTCCTCATTCTCTAAAAGCTCAAGAAAGTCAATGACATTCTTCATACCATCAATTGCCAGAGTCCTCCCATTTATATTTGAGGATTCGCCACCTGTACTAGGAAACAGAACCCCTATGGAGGAGAGCTCCCCGTTGATTATAATTGACGTTGTTATAGGGACTCTCTGTTTATAGGCAAGATAGACCTTATTAAAGAAGAAATCCATATTGATAACACCGGTTATTGGAGAGGTGTACCCCCCCACCGGAGATTTTACAGCAGCTATCTTTGCAATGCATGGCGTCAAATAGAAAATCCCGTATTCGCCCTCATCAACACCACTCTGTTCGAACCTCCTCTTATAGTACTGTGCAGTAATCTCTATAGGGGGCAAAAGCTTCATTATATTATCTACAAGAGAGGGGAATCTTACCTGTATTAGTCTGATTACTGCAGGACAAAAAGATGAGATTGCAGGCTTTTCACATGTTTTGAGATACTCATTAATCTCCCCAACAAGTGTATCCACACTCTGTTCTACTGCACACACTTCGGTAAAACCAAGTTCACCTATTATATTGTATATAGTCTCCCTGGGTATACTATCCTTGAACTGCGCAAAAAAGACCGACGGCACCAGCAGAACTCTGTATTTATAGTTGAAAATCTGCTTAAAGTCGTCATCCATAACACGAATAGCCCTTGTAGGGCACACTCTGTAACACTCTCCGCAATCTATACACCAGTCTGCATGAATACCCGCCTTACCGGCAGAGACCCTAAGAGCTTCGGTCGGGCACACCTTCATACAGTGAGAACATCCGATGCAGATATCCTCTACAATCTCTAAAGCTCTGTTGTATGTGGTCTGTCTCGATTTCACATCTAAAATTTTATCTCTATCCTTAGAGTAGTCCCTTTTCCAACCACTGTCTCTATTGAGAGATTATCTGCATTTTCGCTGATATTGGGGAGGCCCATGCCGGCTCCGAATCCCATCTCCCTTACAGCATGAGAGGCAGTAGAGAATCCCTTTCTCATTGCCTGTTCTACATCAGGAATACCCGGACCCTCATCCTCAAGTGTCAGCTTTATACCTGTGCTCTCAATATCGGCATATATTACACCTCTGTAGGCGTGTGCAACTATATTGACCTCCGCTTCGTAAAGGGCCACAACTACCCTCTTAATCACAGATGAATCAACTCCCAGTTGCTTAAGACTCTTCTTAATCTGCGAGGAGGCGTGTCCGGCTTGTGTAAAATCGCCGCCCTCCACTTTGTATTCAAACTGCATAATCAATAAACGGGTTTTACTCCTGCGCCAAACAAGATTCCTGCACAACGGAACATTGAGAACTTGCTTTTAATAATAAGTACATCATCTTCATTGGCCAAATCCAGCATCTCCTTTGTAACCTCTTTTCCACGGCACAAAAGTATGTATGGTGCATCTGACATCTCTGCGGTTCTTATAGACTGCAAATTTGCAAGACCGGTGATAAGCAGAAACTGATCCCTCTTAATTGTAAGGACATCACTCATTAAATCGGAGGCAAAGGCGAACTCAACAATATCGTCAAGCCTGCTCTGGCCACTCACGGGAACACCCTCTACAAGAGCGCAAATATCTCTTAATGTCATACCACTTATATTAATAATATAATTTTAAACAAAAAACTCTTTATAAATTATTTACAAACTCTTTATATAGCATCTTCTTCTCATATACGGCTCATAACCGTACCTCTCCCACACCTTATAAGAGGAGTTATTCTCTGCCTGAGGGTTGGTAATAGCATACCTTATCTCTCCCCTCTCCAGATTTGAGGCAATATGGGTATGGTAGATAGATGAGATTCCCTTATTCTGCCACTCAGATGATGCCCCTAAAAGCATTAAATCTATAGTATTATATCTCCTGAACCCTCTTAAAATATGAAACACCCCAAAAGGGAAGAGTCTACCCCCTGCGCGCTGAAAAGCTGCAGAGAGATTTGGTACACATATCCCGAAAGCGGCAATGTTATCATTTTTATCTACAATAACACATGTCAGCTCCTCTTTTAGTCTGGGAAAATACTCCTTTGCAAGTTTCTCTACCTCTTTTCGTGTGAGCGGAACAAAGTTGGCAATTTCACTAAAACCCTCATTATAACTTTTAAAAAATCTGTCAACATATTTATCACAACCCTTAAGCTCTTTAATATCCAGAACACGAAGGTTATATTTCTCCAACAACATCAGGTTGATTCTTTTAATCTTCTCCGGAACTCCCTCATTTGCTCTAAGCTTAATCTGAACCCAGTCCATCTGCTTACCATAGCCGAGCTGATTCATTATAGTATTGTAATAAGGATAGTTATAGAGACAATTAATAGGTGGAGTGTTCTCAAACCCCTCTGTGAGCATACCCTGACGGTTGAGGGTGTTGTACCCCAGAGGACCGTGAATCTCCTCCATACCCTCCTCTTTGCCCCACTCCTCTGCCTTTGAGAGAAGAGCCGCTGCCACCTCTCTGTTATCTATAAAATCGAACCATCCGAACCTGACCCTCTTCTCATTATGGTACTCATTGGAGCGTGGGTTTAAAATTGCAGCTATTCTGCCTGCAATCTTACCTTTATCGTCAATTGCCATCCACATCCTGATTTTGCAATAATCCAGTGAAGGGCTCTTTGTGAGCATATTAAACTCATCGCTATCAATAACAGGGACATACTGCTTACAATCCCGGTATAATTTATGAGGAAATTTTACAAAATCTTTTATCTCTTTTGCCGTTAATGCCTCTTTAATAATGAATCCCATCAGTTTACTGTTTTTGTCAGGTTTACCCATGCAAATGTACAAAAAAATGGAGAGAGAGTATATCTATTTCTTAAGAATGCCGCAGATAACCGCCTGTGCGGCTACACATCCAAAAACTGCAGGAAGGTATGATACAGTACCAACCATAGATTTCTTGTTCTGCTCCTGAACAGCAACCACAGCCTCCGGGTCGGGGAGCTCTTCGGAAAACACCACTTCAAAACCTCTGCTTATTCCCAGTTTGCGCAGTCTCTTCCTTATCATATAGGCAAGGGGACAGTTAAATGATTTGGAGATATCTTTCAATTTAACCTTTGTAGCATCCAGCTTGGCACCGGCACCCATAGAGCTTACAAGAGGTATAGAGTTGGTTACCGCAAAATTTATCAATGCAATTTTGGGAGAGAGCGTATCTATTGCATCCACAATATAATCTGCCCCACCTGCACCATGTGGATCATCTACTACTTCTCCATCTGCCGGCGCTGTTTCACCTCCCGTTTTTAAACACACCTTTAGAAGATCATCAACATTATCCTCTGTTAGAAACTCCTCAATAACCAATATCTTTAGTGATGGGTTTATATCCTTGAGGCGCTGCTCCATCAATTTTGCCTTAGGTAGCCCTATCGTGCTCTCTAATGCCAATAGCTGTCTGTTCTTGTTTGTAATATTAACTACATCGCTATCCATGATTATCACTCTTCCCACCCCTGCACGCACAATCATCTCTGCTGCATAGGCACCAACTCCTCCAAGGCCAATAATTGCAACCGTCTTTGAAGCAAGAGTCTTAACAGAATCATCTCCAATCAGGAGTGCAGTTCTTGATCTCCAGTCACAGGGAGATTGCCCGTTATTACTATTACTCTGCATCACTCTTATCAATTTTCTTTGCCTCTTCCCAAATCACCTCCATCTGCTCAAGAGAGAGATCTTTTAGAGATTTGCCCATTGTTTTAGTTTTCTGTTCCAAAAAGTTAAACCTCTTGATAAACTTCTTGTTTGTCATCTCCAGTGCGGTATCGGGGTTGATGTTATACAACCTTGCCGCATTTACAAGAGAGAAGATTAGATCTCCAAACTCCTGCTCTGCAGGGGTTCCCTCTCCCCCCTCCGGAAAGCTCTCCCTCTTACTCTCCAACACCTCTGATTCTGCTATAATAACCTCTCTCTCAAATTCTTCTATCTCTTCTTTAACCTTATCCCACACCTGCTCTCTTACATCCCAGTCAAAACCTACTGCCCTTGCCTTATCCTGAATCCGGTAGGCCTTTACCAGTGATGGAAGCGATGCAGGAACGCCTGACAAGAGAGATCTGTTCCCACTCTTCTCCTTTCCCTTAAGTTGCTCCCAGTTCTCTACAACATCTTTGGACCCATTTACAAGAGTTTGAGCAAAAACATGAGGATGTCTGTAAATGAGCTTATCGCAAAGAGAGTCAATCACACCGGATATATCAAAAGCACCCTGCTCATCACCTATCTTTGCATAAAAGACAATATGAAGCAACAGATCTCCCAGCTCCTTTTTTATGTTATCGCTATCCTTCTCTAAGATGGCATCACTCAGCTCATAGGTCTCCTCTATAGTCAAAGGTCTTAATGACTCCATACTCTGCTCCCTGTCCCAGGGGCAGCTCTCCCTTAATCTATCCATAATACCAAGCAGCTTATCGAAGCTCTTGAGTGTTCTCTCTCTTTCCATCTGTTATTAATATTTATTTATCTGTTATATTTCGTCTAAAAATTTGATTCTTACCTCAGAAGATGTATTCAGATTTTCTAAAGAGGTTATATCTCCCAAATTTATTGCAATCTCCAGCAACCCTAATGAGTTAAAAAGGGCAATTATCTCTCCCAGTGCGCTATCGTTATACCCTCTGGAGATCCTTGTTATCTTCATATAGGGTCCCTGAACATAGATTATAAAGTCTCTCCCCTTATGTAAAGAGTCAAAGAGACTCTTCTCAATGTTTGTTACAGCATTACCAAAAGAGTCACAAAAGATCACTCTGCCGGTTATACTCTTTTCATTACTGACAACAGAGGGTGATGACTCCCTTTTAATATCGCACACCTTTGTTCTGCTCTCAAATGTATTGGTTATAATAATATCTGCCGCCTCCCGAAACAGCTCCAATGCAAGAAAGCTGCTAAAGGGGATATCCCTTCCCAAAAGCACTTCAAAACAGAGCGACGGGAGATTGTCAAAGAGAAGAGAGAATCTTCCGTCGTTTACCCCTACAAAGTAATGGCCCTCTCCATATACAATTACCATAGGGGATGAGGGGTTGGGTTCGCTCATAACTCCTAAAAGATGGATTGAGTTTTTTGGAAAAAAGCGGAAAGATGATTTTAAAATAAAGATTTCCTGCAAAACATCAAAGGACGGAACAGAATTTGTTATAGCGACAACTCGTAATTCAGAAGAGAGCGAAAGGAGTGCTCCATTGAGAGCACCGTAATAGTAATCGCCTCTTTGCCAGTCGCTTGTGATTGTAACAATAGTCATTTTGCAGAATATTATGCAAAGATAGGAAATTTTAATACATTTGCCGCTTGAATTTGCAACGGCAAAAATATACTAACATCATTAACCATCAACTATTTATGATGCACAAAAATCTAAAGTTCATCAGTGCCGAACAAGCTGTTAAAGTAGTTAAAACGGGTGACCATATTCATCTGAGCAGTGTTGCCAGCGCTCCAAAAATCTTGATAGAGGCTCTTGTAGCCAGAGGGGAGAAGAGAGAGTTCGAAGATGTCAGAATCCACCATCTTCATACAGAGGGAGAGGCTCCATATGCCGATCCCAAATTTGAGGGAATCTTTTTTCATCAGGCATTCTTTGTAGGTGCGAATGTTCGCAAAAGCGTTCAGGCAGGCTACTCAGACTATATCCCGGTATTCCTTAGCGAGACTCAAAAACTATACAGAAGTGGAATTTTACCATGCGATATAGCTATGGTACAGGTCTCATATCCCGACAGACACGGCTATGTCTCACTTGGAACATCGGTTGATGCAACCCTTGCGGCAATTGAGTGTGCCAGATATGTTATTGCTGTTGTTAATAAAAATGTACCTCGTGCTTTTGGTGACGCGATGATTCCTATGAGCATGATTGATATGTTTGTAGAGGACAACACTCCTCTGGAGCCCGCACACTTTGCAGAGCCGGATGCCATTGAGAGGGCAATAGGTAAGAACTGTGCATCTCTGATAGAGGATGGCGCCACACTGCAGATGGGTATCGGCGCTATTCCAAATGCTGTGCTGGCTCAACTGGGGGGACACAAAAATCTTGGTATCCATACAGAGATGTTTGCAGATGGGGTACTTCCATTGGTAGAGAGCGGAGTAATTAATGGTGCAGAGAAGGTTCTGGACAGAGGCAAGATGGTTGCAACTTTCCTTATGGGGTCTCAAAAGGTGTATGACTTTATAGATGACAACCCTATGGTTCTAATGCAGGACGTGGCCTATACAAATGACCCATGTATAATTGCAAAAAACCCAAAGGTGACTGCCATAAACTCTGCCCTTCAGGTAGATCTAACCGGACAGGTGTGTGCAGACTCTATAGGGACAAAACACTACTCCGGTGTTGGAGGTCAAGTTGACTTTATATACGGAGCATCAATGTCTAAAGGTGGTAAAGCCATTATTGCAATGCCTTCGGTAACCAATAAAGGGGTTAGTAAAATAGCACCCGTCCTTAACCTGGGAGCGGGAGTTGTAACAACCCGTAACCACATTCACTGGTTTGTTACCGAGTATGGTGCTGTAAACCTGTACGGAAAATCGCTTCAGGAGAGGGCCAGACTGATAATCAGTGTAGCACATCCGGACCATCGTGAAATCCTGGACAAAGCAGCATTTGAGAGATTCGGACCTCACTATCATTTCCGTAAGTAAAACAAAAACAAAATAAAAAAAAAGAGGCTGCCAAAAAGAAGGCAGCCTCTGTTTTTTTATTGTAATTGATAAAGTCAACACTAAAGGATCTCACTATCCGGAAGAAAATTCTTACCTCCTGCTATTTGAGTACTTCTATATAGAAGTGAAGCTGCTGTCTTTTACCAAATGATTGTGTACCTGAGCCGTATCCCCATTCCGATCCGAAGAACGTTACAGCTTTACCACCTAATTTCATATTAAGAAGTGCCTTTGCAAATCCA
>JAUYTB010000274.1 GCA_030695305.1 Bacteroidales bacterium | reverse complement strand
ACTTGTCAACCAGCTCTGTTGACATCTGTTTGAGGGCTTCATCCTTAGTTGCTGACAGTCCAGATTGTGGCTTGCCTGAAAGCCCTGCGGTTACGATATCCTGTTTGATTTCTGTCAAAAAGGTTGTGATACCTGCCTCATCGAGGTTTTCAGGTACACTCACCCCCTTCATGCGCCAATCAGGGATTCCGAGTTCTTTCACTTTTGCTGCTACCTGAGCAGACCTTGTCTCCTTTGCTTTTTCGGCTTTGAAGCTTTGGTTTTCTTTTTCAATTGCTTCGAGCTTTTTAGCTTGATCTTCTTTAAAGGATTTGAACCATGCTGGTTCATCTGAATCTGGCTTTGGAGGATCTGACTTTGGAGGCTCAGGATTTTTCTTCTTTAGCTCTTCCAGTTCGGTTTTCTTTTGTGCAAGCTCTGTGCGGACTTTATCCACATCGCCCTGAAATGCTTTAAGTACAGATTCGACCCCGGTTATTGCGGTTTCGACATCTTCATCTTTTGTGACGGTTTTAGACAGATAGTCAGCCACCCCGTCAAAAGCCTTGTCACCAAACCCCAGATTAGCATATCTGGTTTTCAGTGCTTGTAAGATTTTCAATTTCATTTTTAAACTAATTAGTTATGTAAAAGTGAGGTTGTAAAGTTAGTTGGTAAATATGCGTGTTCAATGAACACGCTATAAAATATTTAACTTGTTACTGATAATCAATTGATATATAAATATAAAAAAATCATAAAAAATTTAATTATTTTGTTGTATTCAATAAAACATTTAGTATATTTGTAAGGAAATAACACTTAAAAATTAAAAATCATGACAGTACAACAGTTAATCGAAGAGCTTGAAGGGATGAATCCCGAAGCAGAAGTAAGGTTTGCCAGCCAACCAAGCTGGCCATTTGAGTACTCAATCGACAGCGTGGCGGTTTCAAATCCAGAAGCCGAATTTGACTTTGAACCAGCAGAGGTGGTTTATCTGGTTGAGGGAAATCAAATCGGATATCTACCCGGGCATGTTAAAGAAGAAATAGGATGGTAATTATTAACTGAGCCGGGGGACAACCTCCGGCTCTTAAATTTAAAACAATGGACAAACAATTAT
>JAUYTB010000096.1 GCA_030695305.1 Bacteroidales bacterium | reverse complement strand
AGAAGGATTCTAATTATAGGATCGCTGAATTTCCTTAGAAATACTCTCCAAAGGGGCTCCCTTTGAGGCGGTGTAAGAAGATTTGCACCATGCTCTTTTCTACTCTGCTCTGCCTGCTCGGTTGTAAGTCCGGCAAACTGATTCACATCCCTGTATTGATCTCTCTCAGAATTCGATATCATCTGTTACACTCTTTGAAGACTCTCCGCTGAGCATCCCGCAGGCAGCAAGAATATCCTCTCCCCTGGATGCTCTGATTGTAGCTATAACCCCTGCCTTATTGAGTCTGTCGCGGAAATTCTCCATTATTAGATCAGGGGATGATTTGTATGGGAAATCGGGTATCTGGTGAAAGCGGATGAGATTGACACGGCACTCAAGCCCCTTGAGCATTCTTGTAAGCGCATCGGCGTGTCTTTTGGTATCATTCCATCCGGAAAACATAATATACTCAAAACTAACCCTTCTCTGACCGGTAAAATCATACTCCTTGATTAGTGAGATAATCTCATCGGCAGGCCAGGTCTTCTGTACAGGCATAAACTCACTTCTCTCCCTGTCAAAAGGGTTGTGAAGAGAGAGTGCGAGGTGACATTTAGATCTATCCAAAAACTTTCTGAGAGCATTTGGAACGCCTATTGTAGATACGGTAATTCTTTTGGGACTCCAGCCGAAACCCCAGTCAGAGGTTAGAATCTCTGTGCTTTTGAGCACTGCCTCCAGATTGTCCAGCGGTTCACCCATCCCCATATAGACAATATTTGAAAGTTGATTGCTCTCCTTAACATTTATAACCTGAGACATTATCTCTCCGGCAGAGAGATTTCCCTTAAAACCCATCCTTCCTGTCATACAGAATCTGCACCCCATCTTACACCCCGACTGAGAGGAGAGACACAGAGTTGCTCTCTCTTCGTCCGGAATAACCACAGACTCCACAGGAGCTCCCGCAAATGATGTGAAGAGATATTTTTTTGTCCCGTCAGCTGAGACTCTCTCATCCAAAGGGAGGAATCCACCCACCTCGTAATTTTGAGAGAGAAGCTCTCTGGCAGATGTCGAAAGGTTGCTCATCTGAGCAATTTGCGAAACCTTTTTTTTATATAGCCAGTCTGCTATCTGCTTAGCAGTAAAGGCCGGAAGAGACAGATTATCTGTAATTTCCTTAAGTTCGGCTAACGTACACCCTAGTAACCATTTTTTCATTCTGCAAATGTAGAGAAATTTGAAAATCATTTGTTATTTTTGCATGAATTTAAAACTTAATCATTATGGCAAAGGAGAGAGAAGATGTAAACAAGGTGACCGGAACCAGTCCCGAGAAGCTGAAGGCATTGCAGGCAACGCTTGACAAAATTGAGAAGGATTACGGGAAAGGCACCGTTATGAAGATGGGTGATCAGCCAAAATGGGAGATATCAACTATTCCGTCGGGCTCAATATCCCTTGACTTCGCTTTAGGTATTGGCGGATATCCCAGAGGAAGAGTAGTTGAGATATACGGACCTGAATCGAGTGGTAAGACAACTCTTGCAATTCACGCAGTTGCCGAGGCACAAAAGAGCGGTGGAATTGCTGCAATTATTGATGCAGAGCATGCATTTGACAGAACCTATGCAAAAAAACTGGGGGTTGATGTAGATACCCTGCTCATTTCTCAGCCGGATAACGGAGAGCAGGCACTTGAGATAACAGATCATCTTATACGTAGTGGAGCAATAGATGTTATTGTAATTGACTCAGTTGCTGCACTAACACCCAAAGCAGAGATTGAAGGGGAGATGGGAGACTCAAAAATGGGTCTTCAGGCCAGGCTTATGAGTCAGGCACTCAGGAAATTGACAGCAAATATCAGCAGAACAAATACTTGCTGTATCTTTATCAATCAGCTTCGTGATAAGATTGGAGTTATGTTTGGAAACCCTGAGACAACAACGGGTGGTAACGCTCTAAAATTCTATGCATCTGTTAGAGTGGATGTACGCAGGATAACTCAGCTAAAAGATGGAGAAGAGGCAACAGGAAACAGGGTAAGGGCAAAGATTGTAAAGAACAAACTGGCTCCACCTTTCAGAAAAGCAGAGTTCGACATTGTTTTTGGTGAGGGGATCTCAAAAATTGGTGAAATAATTGACCTTGGAGTTGATTTTGAAGTACTTAAAAAGAGCGGCTCTTGGTTTAGCTATGGAGAGACAAGACTCGGTCAGGGAAGAGATGCCGTTAAACAGATCATTCTGGATAATCCGGCTCTAATGGAGGAGATTGAGCAGAAAATCCGCCTTAAATTACTGGAAACTAAAGATTAATTAGCTAAAAAGATCAATGGAAATTGTACTAAGCGGAATCCGGTCAACGGGTCATCTGCACCTTGGCAACTATTACGGGGCATTGAGAAACTATATTAAAATGCAGGACAACTTTAACTGCTTTTTCTTTATAGCAGATTTGCACTCATTGACAACACATCCTCACCCTGACGATTTTCATGCAGGAGTAAGGACTATTCTGGCAGAGTATCTGGCATCCGGCCTCGATCCTCAAAAATCTGCAATCTTTGTTCAGAGTGACGTTCCCGAAATCCTGGAGCTCTATATTCTACTGAATATGATCTCATACAAGGGGGAGTTGGAGAGAACCACATCTTTCAAGGATAAGATAAGGCAGCAGCCAGACAATGTTAATGCAGGTCTTCTCACCTACCCTGTTCTTATGGCCTCCGATATTCTTATTCACAGAGCCAATCTTGTTCCAGTAGGTAAAGATCAGGAGCAACATCTGGAGATGGCCAGAGTTCTCGCCAGAAGGTTCAACACCTTTTACAACTCCGAGGTTTTCCCGGAGCCAAAGGCGTTCAATTTCGGAGATGACCTGGTAAAGGTTCCCGGTCTGGATGGAAGCGGAAAGATGGGCAAGAGCGAGGGTAACGGGGTATATCTGTGCGATGACGAAAAGAGTATCCGCAAGAAGGTGATGAAAGCCGTAACCGATGCCGGACCTACAGAGCACAACAGTGAAATGCCGGAACCGGTTGCAAATCTCTTTACCTTGCTAAAAATTGTATCTGACCAGAGCACAGTTGAGGAGTTTACGAATAGCTATAACAACTGCACCATCCGCTACGGAGATCTTAAAAAGCAGCTTGCAGAGGATATCTGCAAACAGACACTTCCTATAAAGGCGAGAATAGAGGAGATTTACAAAGATGAGGAGTATCTGAGAAAGGTTGTTAAGAGAGGAACCGATCTTGCGAGAGAGAGTGCGCAGGCAACACTTAAAGAGGTTAGAAAAGCGGTTGGGTTCAGGAGCTTCCTTAGTTCCGATGATTAGTAAAGAGACCATAGACAAAATCCTGGATACAGCTCAGATAGAAGATGTAGTAGGTGATTTTGTGGCATTAAGAAGAAGGGGGGCAAACTATATGGCTTGCTGCCCCTTTCATAATGAGAAGACACCATCCTTCTCTGTATCACCATCCAAAGGGATATTTAAATGCTTTGGCTGCGGTAAGGCGGGCAACTCTGTTAACTTTATTATGGAGCATGAGCAGCTGGGCTATGTGGATGCTCTCAAGTATCTTGGAAGAAAATACTCCATTGACGTTACCGATAAAGAGGAGAGCCCTCAGGATGCAGAGAACCGACTTCGCTCGGAGTCTCTGATGGCTGTAACTCAGTTTGCCTCAGAATTCTACGCCAACTCGTTATGGAATACCGACCAGGGGATCTCTGTTGGTCTTGGATATTTTAGGGAGAGAGGTTTTGATGATGAGCTTATAAAAAAGTTTATGCTGGGCTGGGCCCCCTCCGGTAGAGACTCTATGAGCAGAGCTGCCCTAAAGGCGGGATATAAGAGGGAGTTTCTTATTGCAGCAGGGCTCTCAATCGAGAGAGATAACGATAAAGAGCTGGTAGACAGATTTTATGAGAGGGTAATGTTTCCTGTGCATACAATCTCCGGAAGGGTGATTGCATTTGGCGGCAGGACACTAAAGGCAGAAAAAACTGTTGCAAAGTACATTAACTCTCCTGAGAGCGAGATCTATATTAAGAGTCGTACCCTTTACGGTATCTATTTTGCCAAGAGCTCTATAACAAAGAGGCAAAAGTGCTATCTTGTAGAGGGATACACCGATGTGATATCCTTTCATAAAGCAGGAGTTGAGAATGTTGTCGCATCGAGCGGAACGTCACTTACAACAGAACAGATAAGATTAATAAAGAGATTCACCCCGGAGGTGACCATTCTTTACGATGGTGATGCCGCAGGTATAAAGGCATCGCTTAGGGGTATAGATATGTTGCTCGAAGAGGGACTCCGGATAAAAGTTGTACTCTTTCCGGACGGTGAGGATCCCGACTCTTTTGCAAGAAAAAACACTCCGGAAGAGTTGCGAAAATTTCTGGATGAGTCGGAGGAGGATTTTATAGCATTCAAGACCCGGCTGCTCACAGCAGAGACAAAGAGAGACCCGATACAGAGAGCCCGTCTGATTCAGGAGGTAGTTGCAAGCATTGCAGTGATTCCGGATGCAATAAACAGAGCGGTATACATAGAGGAGTGCTCCTTAAGACTAAATATATCGGAGGAGATTCTCTCACAGGAGGTAAAGAAATTAAGGAGAAAAAAGCAGTATGGCGCCTACTCTGGCGATGCCCCTGCCACACCCGAACCGGGAGCACCACTCTACTTCCCTGTTCTTGAAACCGGGGAGAGACTACCTCAGTTCATTACAAATACATACTGTGAACCTGCAGAGAAGGAGCTGCTCTACTATCTCATCAAATTTGGAGAGCATCCCCTTTATGGGGCAGACGAAGAGAATCCGGGATCTGTCACGGTATCTCAGTTTATTCTTACCGAGCTCTCAAATGACGATTTAGAGCTGCAAAACCTCGTGTACAAAAGTATTTTTGATGAGTACTACATAATCAAGGAGAGAAGCCAGGAGGAGATTCAGAAATATTTTATGAATCACCCAAACAGAGAGTTTGTTAATGTTGTTCTGGACCTTCTTCATCAAGAACATAACCTCACCATCAAGCAGTTTGTTGCAGAGATCCCTCCCGAGGAGCAGCACCTCTCTATTACAGTGCCAAAATCTATTCTCATCTACAAAGCAAAAATTACATCTATAGCATATCAGGGTCTGTGCAAAGATCTCTCACAGGCAGATAAGGATAATGACGAGAGCCGTAAAAACGAGTTAATGGAGCAGTTACAAATTCTTATGCATATACGCAACTCCTTTTCTAAAGAGCTCAAACGGTTGACCATTTAACATTTTTTATAACTTTGTCGCCTGAATTTTTATAACTAAATCCAACATCATGAACAGCAGATATAAAAGACACCTTGTAACAGCAGCTCTTCCATATGCCAATGGAGCTGTCCATATCGGTCACCTTGCCGGAGTCTATATTCCGGCCGATATCTATACAAGATATCTGCGAATGCGTGGTGAGGATGTCCGTTTCATTTGCGGTTCGGACGAACATGGTGTTCCCATTACCATAAAAGCCAAACAGAACAACTGCACACCTCAGGAGATAGTAGATAAGTATCATCTTATTATCAAGGACTCATTTGAGAGACTTGGGATTAGCTTTGATATCTACTCTCGTACAACATCTGCAACACATCATAAAACCGCATCTGATTTCTTTCGCAAGTTATATCTTGATGGAAAATTTATCGAGAGGGAGAGTGAACAGTACTACGATGAGGAGGCAAATCAGTTTCTTGCCGACAGATATATTACAGGTATATGCCCTAAATGCTCTGCAGAGGATGCATATGGCGACCAGTGCGAGAAGTGCGGCAGTACACTCAGCCCGACAGAGCTTATCAATCCAAAATCTGCCCTTAGCGGAAAAACTCCTGTAATGAAGAGCACCTCTCATTGGTATCTTCCTCTGGATCAATATGAGCCCTGGCTAAAAGAGTGGATATTAGAGGGTCATAAAGAGTGGAAAATTAATGTTTACGGTCAGTGCAAATCGTGGCTGGATGGTGGTCTTATGCCAAGAGCAGTAAGCAGGGACCTTGACTGGGGAGTCCCCGTTCCTGTAGAGGGTGCCTCGGGAAAAGTTCTATATGTTTGGTTTGACGCCCCTATAGGGTATATTTCAAACACTATTGAGCTAATGCCCAATGACTGGGAGAGATGGTGGAAGAGCGAAGATACCAAGCTGGTTCACTTCATTGGCAAGGACAACATAGTCTTTCACTGTATTGTGTTTCCTGCTATGCTTAAAGCGCATGGTGACGGTTATATTTTGCCGGAAAATGTTCCTGCCAACGAATTCCTGAACCTGGAAGGGAATAAGATATCCACCTCCCGTAACTGGGCAGTATGGCTTCATGAGTATCTGGACGAGTTTCCCGGCAAGGAGGATGTGCTTCGTTATGTTCTGTGTGCAAATGCTCCGGAGACAAAGGATAACGATTTTACCTGGAAAGATTTTCAGACCCGCAACAACAGCGAACTTGTAGGAATCTTTGGAAACTTTGTCAACAGAGCTGTGGTGCTAACCCATAAATATTTCGAAGGAGAGGTGCCGACAGCTGTAAGATACGAAACTGTAGATGAAGAGGTTATTGCTCAGATACCAATTTTAAAAAAGAGCATCGAGGAGAGTATAGAGAGTTATAAATTTCGTGAAGCGCTTCGCGAGGCAATGAATCTGGCAAGACTGGGGAATAAGTACCTTACAGAGACAGAGCCTTGGAAAATCGCTAAGAGCGATATGGAGAGAGTAGCAGCAATCCTTAACATCTCACTCCAGATTTGCGCAAATCTTGCAATTGCTTTTGAACCGATCCTTCCGCATACAACCAAGAAGTTGAGATATATCCTAAACATGAAGAGCAGCAACTGGAGTGACTTTGGAAACTCAACCATCCTGATTCCGGGGCATAAAATCAATCAGGCAAGCCTGCTGTTTGAGAAGATAGAGGATAGTGAGATTGAATTTCAGATTGCCAAGCTAACAGCAACAAAGGAGTCCAACGAAATGGTTGTAGTTGAATCTACAGAAACAGCCACAACTCCTCTCAAGGATGAGTGTGCTTATGAAGATTTTATGAAGATGGATATCCGGACAGCAACTGTTCTTGAGGCAGAGAGGGTTCCCAAAACAGACAAATTGCTTCGCCTTACCATTGATACAGGACTGGATAAGAGGACTATAGTCTCCGGAATTGCTGAATTCTACACTCCGGAAGAGATGATTGGTAAGCAGATATCAATCCTGGCAAACCTTGCTCCCCGCAAAATTAAGGGGATCGAATCCAAAGGTATGATTCTAATGGCAAAAGAGGAGGGTGGAAAGATGAGGATAATTACCCCGGAAGAGAGAGTTATTAACGGCTCAACAATCAGTTAGATTGTTGATATGTTTAGAATCGTTTGTTGAGTACAAAATCAACAGCTCTGCACTATCTGATACTCTCAAGAAACTCCCTCTCCTCTTTGGAGTAGAGCAGCCACTCCCACAAAGGACGCAACTCATCTTTGAACACATATAGAGCCCCAACTGCTGCAATCAGCAGAAAGATTAACAATAGAGTAATAATAAACCTCCTCACAAAGGAGCTGCTCTTTTTGTTCTCAATTACCCCAGCACTCTCAATCTTCTCTTTCTCTCCCTTTGCTACAAGCGGTGAGTGTTCTGGTGACACTTGGATTGGCTCCTGTTGTAGCTTATGATATGGTTCCTGATGCAGTTCTTGCGGTATTTCCTGTTGCGAAACTTGCGTTGGCTCTTGCTGTAACACCTGAATTGGCTCCTGATGCAGCTCTTGCGGTGGTTCCTGTTGCGAAACTTGCTTTGGCTCCTGCTGTAACACTTGCTTTGGCTCCTGCTGCGACACCTGAACTGGCTCTTGCTGTAACTCCTGAATTGGCTCCTGATGCAGCTCTTGCGGTGGTTCCTGCTGCGACACCTGTGTTAACTCTTGTTGCGAAACTTGCGTTGGCTCTTGCTGTGGATCCAGAATAGCTTCCTTCTGCGAGAGTGGCTCCTCAGAGAGATTGTCACGGGCAAAATCATCTTCTATGGATAGAAGATCCTCGCTCTTATTCATATCGTGTATAATAGCACCTCCCAC
>JAUYTB010000092.1 GCA_030695305.1 Bacteroidales bacterium | reverse complement strand
CGGCAAGGACCACACCAGCCGGCCCAAAAGTCTATCATTGTTATCTTGTGTTGAGAGTATACACTCGAAAGGGATACAGGATTACCTTCTGGGTCGTTAAGTGTAAACTCAGGAGCAACCATACCAGGTTCAAGAAGCTTAAGGATAGCAAGAGCGCTCTCCATATCATTGACAAATCTGTTACCTTCAAATTGAGGAAGAGCTTTAAAACCGGCAATTTTTGTCTCCATCTCAGTGACAGGATACTCCTCTATTTTTTGAAGAAGCTGGCTAACTGTGTAAAAAGAGTTAGGATTGGTTGCATAAAATAGAGAGTCTACAACTGCAATCTCTTTTTGAGCACCTTCATAAATTGCGATTATTTCACCTTTTCTCTCTTCCGAAGTCTCCGGGCGGTAGAATTCGGTAAGAAGAGAGTCCAAATGGTATTTTTTGTTAACCTCATCCTTCTGCGCATTTAGCGTTTTAATAAGTTCATTGGTAGTACCACCGGTAATAATTGCTTTGTTAAACTCTCCGGCTACCGCTTCAATTTTAATCTTTGAGTTGTCAAGAAAAAACGAAATTCTTCCATCAACTCCTTCAACCATAATAGCAAAAGTCTCAGGAGTCACCACTTTGCCCTCAAATTTAAATTTACCATTGATAAAATCAACTGTATCCTTTATGGCTTCTGCTCTGGAGAGATTTGTAAGGTATGCCTTACCGTCTGTTATATTCTCTCCGGTAATGCTCCCTTCGATAATATAGCCATCGTGTTTGGGTGTGCATGCAAATATTGCTGCTGCAGCAACAATTAATAATAATTTTTTCATTTCTCTTATTTTTGTTTTTTAAAGTAATTGGATATTAACGTAGTTATATTTTTTTAATAGCAGTTTTACACAGTGTATCTCTAAGCTAAGGATAATCTATTGGTTCACAATTATTTATAAACCATTCCTTGTACATCATATACCCTCTGGCATTTCCCAATGCAGAATCACCTATCTGCTCAGACCCCTCTTTTACCATCTTGGCAGGAACTCCTGCGTAGATACCGGGCTCCAGAATAGAGTTACTCAATACTACGGCACCTGCTGCAATAATTGTTTTATCCGGAATAACCGAATTATCCATAAGAATGGCGCCCATCCCTACAAGAACTCTGCTGCCTACTTTCGCTCCATGAATTATTGCGTTGTGACCTACAGATACGTCATCCCCCACCTCAACCACAGATTTTTTATGTAGTGTATGCAATACAGCTCCGTCCTGAATATTGACCCTGTTGCCGATGATTATCGGATTAACGTCACCTCTTAAAACAGCCCCGTACCAGATGCTGCAGTCATCTCCTATGGTGACATCTCCAACAATTACAGCACTCTCTGCTATAAAGCAGTTACTTCCTATTTTTGGTTCTACACCGTTTAACTTTCTGATTATTGCCATTGACAGAATTAATGTTATGCAAATATATAAATTATATAGACTATTAGATAATCTATAACATTGTAACCCTTTTTTTGTTTAAACATAAAAGTTGTTGCGAAGATGTTGTATTTTTAGCAAAAGTGATACTATATTTGAAAATCTATAAGGCAGGGTTACTTCATGCCTTATTATATTGTATAAAAAAAAGGATATTTTATAATAATTTAAAATTTTGACCAAATTTCTTTTTTGGATTGGAATATTAGTTACATTTGTGGATTGTTTTACAATTGAATGATAAGTTATCAGCTTAATTAAACTAATTTTTTATGCAACACAAGGTTATTGACACTAAAGAAGTTGTAATCAGATTTACAGGTGATTCAGGTGACGGAATGCAGCTCACGGGGACACTTTTTGCAGATGCATCAGCACTCTACGGTAATGACATCTCAACCTTCCCGGATTTTCCGGCAGAAATTCGTGCTCCTCAGGGGACAATAGCAGGAGTTTCCGGCTTTCAGGTGAATATCGGAAGCGGAGAGATCCTCACTCCCGGAGACTTTTGCGATGTGCTTGTCGCTATGAATCCTGCAGCTTTGCGCTCTAATGCTAAATGGGCCAAACCATCTGCATCAATTATTCTTGACTCCGACACCTTTGACGAAAAGGGTATTAAAAGAGCGGGTTTCAAAACTGATGACCCAATTTCAGAGCTGAAACTACAAGACAGACATATAATATTTGCTCCTATTACCTCTCTCACCAAGGAGAGTCTTAAAGATAGCGGTCTGGATTCAAAATCAATTCTAAGATCCAAGAATATCTTTACGCTAGGGATATGTTACTATATGTTTAACAGACCAATGGAGTCTACCCAAGAGTATTTGGACAAGAAGTTTCGCAAAAATCCGGATGTGGCAGAAGCGAACAAGAAGTGCTTGAGAGATGGGTTCAATTATGCAGGTAATATTCATGCGATACCTAACACCTATAGGGTTCTTCCTGCAAAACTTGAGAAGGGTACATATAGATATATAAATGGTAATCAGGCAACAGCATGGGGTCTTCTTGCCGCATCGGAGAAATCCGGAATTCCACTTTTCTGCGGATCATATCCAATCACTCCTGCAACAAGTATTCTTGAGGAGCTTGCATTAAGAAAAGATCTCAACGTTAAGACTCTTCAATGCGAAGATGAGATTGCCGGTATTTGTACTTCAATAGGAGCTGCGTATGCCGGGAACCTCGCTGTAACAACAACATCAGGTCCGGGATTATCTCTTAAATCTGAGGCACTTGGCCTTGCAATGATAACAGAACTCCCTCTTGTGATTGTAGATGTTCAGAGAGGTGGTCCATCTACAGGGATACCAACCAAAACAGAGCAGACAGACCTTAATCAGGCGCTTTACGGCAGAAACGGAGAGTGTCCAATTGCAATAATTGCTGCACACTCACCATCTCACTGCTTCGAAGCTGCTTTCTACTCGGCTAAATATGCTATGGAGCATATGATGCCGGTAATTTTATTAACAGAGGGTTTTCTCGGGAATGGATCCGAGCCATGGAAGATACCGTCAATGAAGGATTTTCCGGAAATTCACCCTCCGGTTCTTTCAGAACCACAGGAGATCCCTTTCTGGCCTTTTAAGCGTGACCAAGAGAGGATGGCAAGAAGGTGGGCTCTTCCAGGAACACCGGGTCTGGAACACAGAGTTGGAGGTCTGGAGAAGAACAATGATGGCAGTGTCTCATCAGATCCGCTTGTTCACGAAAGAATGGTTAAGGAGAGGGCAGAGAAGGTGGCAAGACTTGCCAACTACATTCCAGATCAAAAAGTTATAGGAGAAGAGAGTGCAGATGTTCTTGTAGTAGGGTGGGGAGGTACATATGGTCATCTCTATACTGCAGTAAAAGAGCTTCAGAGCGAGGGAAAGAGTGTCTCTTTAACTCATTTTGACTATATCTTTCCTCTTCCAAAAAACACGGCAGAGATATTCTCGAAATTCAAAAAGATAATTGTTTGTGAACTTAACAGTGGCCAGTTTGCCAACTATCTAAGAACAGAGCACCAGCAATTCAAATATCATCAATATAATAAGGTACAGGGTCAGCCGTTTATTGTTAAGGAGATCCATGATGCCGTTAATGCAATTCTATAAAAATCAAACTCGAAATAATTTTGGATATGAAATACACTCCACAAGATTTTAAAAGCAATCAAGAGGTTAAATGGTGTCCGGGATGCGGAGACCATGCAATTCTTGCCAGTATTCAGAGGGCAATGCCTGAGGTATGTGAGGCTCTTAACTATACAAAAGAGAGATTTGTCTTCGTTTCGGGTATAGGTTGTTCGTCAAGATTCCCTTATTATATGGATACTTATGGATTCCACGGAATTCACGGACGTGCTGCTGCCATCGCAACCGGGATTAAGGTTGCCAACCCCACCCTTACAGTTTGGGAGATAACCGGTGACGGAGATGCGCTTGCAATTGGGGGTAACCACTTTATACACTCAATAAGAAGAAATATAGATATCAATATTGTCCTCTTTAATAACCAGATATATGGATTAACAAAAGGGCAATACTCTCCAACATCAAAACTTGGGATGATGACAAAAACATCTCCATACGGAACGGTTGAACATCCGTTTAATCCGGGTGCTCTTGTTTTGGGTTCAAGAGGGACATTCTTTGCAAGGAGTATTGATGTTGAGCTTAAACTCACTCAGGACATTATGGTGCAGAGTGCAAAACATGACGGTACTGCTGTTACAGAAATTCTTGTCAACTGTGTGATTTTTAATGATAGAACTCACTCAGAGATTGCTGACAAAGAGTTTCGTGCAGAGAGAACCATTATATTAAAGCACGGAGAGCCAATGATTTATGGCAAGAACCGCGATAAGGGGCTGGTTATGATAGGCAATAAGATCATCTCTGTTGTTATAGGCGAAAATGGAATTACAGAGAAAGATCTTCTTGTGCACGATTGCGAGATCGAAAATCCGGGCGTTCACTCGATGCTTATAGATATGGCCTATCCAGAACTTCCAGTAGCACTTGGAGTTATAAGAGCAGTAAAGGATAAGACCTATGACGACAATGTGAGGGATCAGGTGATAGATGCCAGAGAGCATGCCCAGATTCACAATATGGATGAGCTGCTTCACAGCGGAGCTACCTGGGAGGTAAAATAGATAAAACACTAAATACCAAACATAAAACATATTATAATGAAAGTTGCAGAAATTATGGCCTCTCTCGAGAGGAAACACGGCCACGAAAAAGAGTTTTTACAGGCAGTTCACGAAGTTCTGGAATCAATTGAAGGAATTTACAATCAGCATCCTGAGTTTCAGAAAGCAAAGATTATCGAAAGACTTATTGAGCCGGATCGTATCTTCACCTTCCGCGTAACATGGCAGGACGATAAAGGAGATGTTCACTCAAATTTGGGTTACAGAGTTCAGTTCAGTAATGCAATCGGCCCTTACAAAGGTGGGTTCCGGTTCCATCCATCTGTAAATGCATCAATCCTTAAGTTCCTGGGATTTGAGCAAATGTTTAAAAATGCTCTAACCACACTTCCAATGGGTGGCGGTAAAGGTGGCTCTGATTTTGATCCAAAAGGGAAATCAGATGCAGAGATTATGAGATTTTGCCAGGCATTTATAACAGAGCTATGGCGTCATCTGGGCCCTGATACCGATGTACCTGCAGGTGATATAGGAGTAGGTGCCCGTGAAATTGGGTTTATGTACGGATGGTACAAGAAGCTTGCCCGTGAAAACACCGGAGTTCTTACCGGTAAAGGATCTACCTGGGGTGGCTCTCTTATACGTCCGGAAGCTACCGGCTTTGGAGGTGTTTACTTTGTTACCCATATGCTTGCAACAAAGGGTATGGACATCAAAGGCAAGACAGTTTCGGTATCCGGATTCGGTAATGTTGCATGGGGTGCAGCTCTCAAAGCAACAGAGCTTGGTGCTAAAGTAATTGCTCTCTCAGGTCCCGATGGTATGATTCATGACGAGGCAGGTATGACAAGCGAGAAGATTGCTTACATGCTCGAGCTTCGCGCTTCAAATAACGACGTGGTTGCTCCATATGCAGAGAAATTCCCTGAGGCAAAATTCTATGCCGGGAAGAAAGCATGGGCTGTTAAGGTAGATATAGCTCTTCCTTGCGCATTCCAGAACGAACTTAACGGAGACGATGCCCGCGAGCTTGTTAAAAATGGTGTTATCTGTGTTGGTGAGTTATCAAATATGGGTTGCACACCGGAAGCTATTGCAGAGCTACAGAAAGCAAAGGTTCTTTATGCACCCGGGAAAGCAGCAAACGCAGGCGGGGTAGCCGTTTCCGGTCTGGAGATGACTCAAAATGCCATGCATATAAGCTGGACTTCTCAAGAGGTTGATGCGAAGCTTAAGCAAATTATGCAGAGCATCCATGAGCAGTGTGTAAAATATGGAAAACAGAGTGACGGGTTCATTAACTATGTAAACGGAGCAAATATTGCCGGGTTTATGAAGGTCGCAAGAGCAACTCTGGAGCAGGGAGTTTGCTAGTTGAACTCAAAGTTGTTAAAGAGGCTGTCTAAATTTTAGGCAGCCTCTGTTTTTATATTATCAAATTTTAATGAGAGTAATTTAATTATTACATTATTGTTAATGAAAATAGAAATATTTTATTAACTTTGCTTAGTATAATTAACTTCGGAAAGAACTACATAACCAAAATACTTAAATTACTAACCAAAATTTAACTAAATGAAAAAAATTAAACTACTCTTTACAGGGCTGTTACTTTTTCTGGCTGTTGGCACAATCAATGCCCAGAATATTCAGGTAACAGGTACTGTTACTGATGCAACTACAGGTGAACCTGTTGTTTATGCATCTGTTCAGCTGAAAGGTACTGTTACGGGAGCAGCTACCGATTTATCAGGAAAGTATATTATCAGTGCTCCGGCTAACGGAACTCTGATTTTCAGCTTTATCGGATATACGATAGTTGAAGTTCCTGTAAACGGACGCTCCGTAATTAATGTAACCCTTTCACCTGATGCCGTTCAATTAGAAGATGTTCTGGTTGTGGCCTATGGAACTACCAGAAAAGAGTCCTTTACAGGATCTGCCGAAGTTATCAAGTCGGAGAAGATTGAAAAGAGACAAGTATCAAACGTCACTAAAGCTATAGAGGGACTCGCAACCGGAGTTCTTGTTACATCCGGTTCAGGACAGCCGGGAGCAGGATCAAACATTATAATAAGAGGATACGGCTCCATTAATGCCTCTACCAACCCCCTATATGTAGTAGACGGAATCCCTTACAATGGAAGTATTGCTTCAATTAACCCTGCTGATATTGAGTCTATGACAATTCTTAAGGATGCCTCTGCCGGTGCTCTTTACGGAGCCCGTGGTGCAAACGGAGTTGTTATGATTACAACCAAGAGGGGAGCAAAAGATGGTGAGAGAATTAAGGTTAACTTCAGAAGTGTCTGGGGTGTATCTTCACTAGCATTTCCGTCATACGAGACTCTTGACGAAAAAGGTTGGATGGAGTATCAGTACCAATCCTACAAGAACGAAGAGATTATCTTCAAAGGAGCAAATCCTGCAACTGCCGGTGTTCTCGCAATTCAGCAGATGCTTTCGGGACCTAGTAAAATATTTGGTCTAAATGAGCAGTATAATCCTTATGACAAACCTCTTGCAGAGCTTTTTGACCACTCTACAGGTAAGATTAAAGCAGATGCCAAGCTTCGTTACAGTGACAACTGGATGGATGCCGTTACTGCCAGTAACCCTGTAAGACAAGATCACGTCCTTACTGTTACAGGAGGCTCTGATAAAGCAAAATATATGGCTTCGGTAGGTATGATGGACGAGAAGGGTGTTCTTCAGACAACCGCTTTCAAACGCTATTCGGGAAGAGCAAATGTAGATGCTCAGCCAAACGAGTGGCTTAAGTTCGGTTTGGGAACAAACTTTGCACAAACAACAAGTAACTTCCTTAATGCAACAGGTTCAGCTACCTCAAACGTATGGTACTCCTGTATGCTAATGGCACCTATCTACCCTATCTATGTACTTGATGCAAATGCACAGCCGGTTCTTGATGCAAACGGAAAAAAACAGTTTGACTACGGTAACAACCGTGCTTCCGGTGCACAGCAGAACTATAACAGTATCGCTACACTTTATGACGATAAATTCAAAGCAATTAACTCAAGCGTAAGCGGTAGAACATATGTAGAGCTTCTTGACTTTAAGACAGGACCAATACGCGGACTTAAATTCTCTGCAAACCTTGGATTTGACTTTATCAACCAGCAGCAGCATAACTATGAGAACCCATATTTTGGAAATGCAGCAGGTTCTCAGGGAAGGGCATATAAGTATGGTATGAATACACTAAGTTCAACTTTCAACCAGCTTGTGAACTTCAAACGTACTTTTGCAGACAAACATAATATTGATTTTCTTGCAGGACATGAGAGCTATAAGTACCAGTATAACTATATGATGGGTGCCAAATCCGGTTTCCCTTTCGGAGGTCTTTACGAACTTTCAGCTGCTGCAACAGTTATAACTGCCAATTCATACGAGGATAACTACACAATTGAGTCGTACCTGTCACGTCTTAACTACAACTATGATGACCGCTACTATCTCTCCGGTTCGTTCCGTCGTGACGGATCTTCACGCTTCTTCTCGGAGAACAGATGGGGTGATTTCTGGTCTGTAGGTGGTAACTGGAGAATTAGCCAGGAGTCATTTATGCAGGGGTTATCATGGGTTAACAATATGAATATCAGAGCCAGCTACGGTGTTCAGGGTAATGACGCAGTCGGTGGATTCTATCCATGGCAGGCACTCTACGACCTTGGATTCCCTAATGCAGGAAGAAACGGTGCAGTTGTTGCTTCAATTGAAAATACCAACCTTAAATGGGAGAAGAATGCAAACCTTAACATCGGTATGGATACAAGACTCTTCAATAGAGTATCTATCTCTGCCGAGTGGTACAAAAGGGTAACTAAAGATATGCTAATGGCTTATCCTCTTGCGATGTCAACAGGTTTCATAAGCTATAACAAGAATATCGGAAGTATGCAGAATACAGGTGTTGAGGTCTCTATAGGCGGTGACATCTCTACTAATAAAGATTTCAGATGGACACTAACCCTAATGGGATCCACTGTTAAGAATAAGGTTCTAAATCTTGCAGACAAGCCAGAAATTACAGCAGGTAACTACATCACAAAAGAGGGTGAAGTACTTAACTCATTCTATCTTCCAAGATCTGCAGGTGTTGACCCTGCTACTGGATACCAGCTTTACTGGGTATGGGATACTGCTCCTGACGGAACACGCTCTGCAGAGTATATCTCCGCTAACAGATCAAAAGCTGCTGCCTCAAGGGTGATTGTTGGAAATCGTATGCCTAAGGTTTATGGTTCTGTAAATAACGATTTCAGAATTCTTAACACAATCGATCTTAGTGTTCTATGTACATATTCAATTGGCGGTAAGATTCTTGATGGCCTTTATGGAAACCTTCTGGATCCACTTTATCAGGGTAATGCACTATCGTCTCACCTTTTGAGAGCTTGGCAAAAACCTGGTGATATCACAGATATTCCAATTTCACAACTTGGTGCAAATACACAAACATCAGATCGTAACCTTATCAATGGATCATACTTCTCAATTAAGAATGTAACCCTTGGTTACTCACTTCCTAGGACCTGGATGAAGAAGATTGGTGTAGAGAATGTTAGAATATCTGCTATTGCAGACAATATCGTACTTTTCTCACATCTTCAGGGTATGAACCCTCAGTTCAACTTCTCAGGTGGTACAGACTATACTTATACTCCTACCCGCTCTATCTCACTGGGTCTGGATATAACTTTTTAATGAGAAATAATAATAAGAAAAGACTTATATGAAAAAGATAATAACATTAT
>JAUYTB010000023.1 GCA_030695305.1 Bacteroidales bacterium | reverse complement strand
TTAAAAGCCGGGCAGACTTTAACCTGTTAGCAAAGATTTTGTTCATAATAGTGTTTTTTATTCGTTGGGTTGGTTTACAAAAGTAGGGATAAATTATCAAATATCAAAAATATTGACTCTATTTAGAGGTGAAAGGTTGTCATTATAGGTTGACAAAATATTAAATGGTATTATTTATGTAAACTTTAAATGTAGCAAGTTCGAGAATAAAAAAAGGAATTTTTTAAAAGATTGCCTCATCAGTGAACTATCTTCAACCAGAGCAACTATCAATTGCTCTCTCTACAACGGTCAATTATGATTTAATCTACTTGGTTGAGGGTGACGATTTTGTTATTTTCAAAATAAATGGGATAAAGTGAAAAAAAGATTCCAAATATTTTGCTAAAGTATATAATAGTCATAACTTTATGTCGTGCTTTTCCATCTGAGCAAGCGAGATTCTCAATTTATTAAGCAGGGTAAGGGTTTTGAGGAGGTTGAGAGAGGCCGTTGTGCAGATTATGTGATGTTATGTTCTGGTTCTCAGAAGTGAAAACACCAGAATATTTTTTAAATTATTAAAGACATATAACCTGACCTTATGAGAACACTAAATTTTTTATCAACCATTCTGACCTTTTCGATACTATTATTCAGTTGTAATAAAGAAGCTGTGAAAATAGAAGAAGAACAACAAATAGAAGACCTGAAGATTTTTGATGGTACTTATACGGGTACTTTTATTGTGCAATATAACTTATCAACTAAAACTGGGCCAGTAACATTAGAGTTGAACAATGGTAAACACATATGTTCTGGCAATAACGACAGAATCCCTGCAGGGGGATCTGGGACATTCTCTACTAAAAATGGTAAAATCACATTTATTGACAAAATGGCTTGGTCCGCTGACTTTGACCATTACTTAGTGTTGAATGGACAGTACAATTATTCATTTGATGGTAAGAAACTAACAATATCGGTAGCTAAAAACAATGTGGGTCAATACGAATACAAATTTGATAAAAATTGAGAGCTGCATCAAGTACGCGTTAATTACCATTAAAACGAAATTTAACAGCGAAACCTTTTTGCGTTGTTTCTGACTTTTCTCATACAGTATTACTTTTTAAATTTGTATTGCCGTAAAGTTCATCAAATCAGATTTTATGCTTAATTTTATTCGCTGAAAAACTAACCACAAGGGATTTTGTTCAACAAAGAATTTATGAAAATTGTCATTACTATGCAACAATGTTGGTTATCAGTTTGTAACAACTGCTTTTTGGGTCGAACGTAAAGCAACTATATATCAGATCTGCAACTATATCTATTTCCGCATATTAGCATTAATCCTAAAAAATAACCCAGATTTAAGATATAATGGAATTATTCTCACAAATTGTAATACCAATGCTTCTTCTAATTTTAGGAGGTATCGGATGGCTTTATAGACACGAAAAAGAACGAAGGCATCAAATAGAAAAACAATTGTCGGATAGGAAATATGATGTTTATATTAAATTGCTAACTGTTTTTTTTGATATTCTAAAACAGGTTAAAAAAGGACAACCAACAAATGCCTTAAAGCTGATTGACAAGATGCTTGACATAAAAAAGGAGCTTATAATATTCGGGAATGACAAAGTATTATTTGCATTTTTTAAATGGGAAAAAGAATCTCAGACAAAGAGTAATTTGAAAGCACTTGCCGAGTTGATAATCGAAGTAAGAAAAGATATGGGTAATCCAAAAACTTCTGTATCTACTAAGGATTTTTTAAAGTCATTAGTTTCAACCGATAATGATTATAAAGAGCTTAAGGAACAGGGATATGAACTTGGCTAGCAACCGTGAATAAAAAGACAATGAAGAAAATTTCTGCTTCAGCAATAATGCACATAAAAAAGCATTAGCAACAGTCTATAAAGTATATAATAGTCATAACTTTATGTAGTGCTGTCTGATTATAGTCAATTTGGGGAAATATAACACAAAATGGTTATATTAAACAAGTTACTAGCAAGCGTAAAAGACGGTGGCAATAAATGATTTTGACTAATAATTAGACGGTTAACAAGCAGACAACTAAAGGGAAAAATGATTAAGTTTGCAACTAGAATATGAATAGACCAGATTATTTTAACGTTATAGAAGAACGCCTTAACCTACTTGCCCTTAGGATTATTTCTAGAGGAAGATTGAATATATTGGATTTTCACGGTCATTCAGAAAATTTTTATCAGTTTTTCTTAAATGAAGTCAACGGATGGGAAGTAACTAATGAAAATAACTTTAAACAGAATGTTGAGGCAATTGACTTAGTTGACCATACTAACAAATTGGTTTTACAAGTTTCTGCTACTGCTAGCAAGCAAAAAATAGAATCTTCTCTTTCTAAAGACTCTATTAAAAAATATAAGGGATACACATTCAAGTTTGTATCAATAGCTCGTGATGCAGATGAATTAAAAAAAGATACTTTCAAAAATCCACACGGTATTACTTTTAATCCAGTAACTGATATAATTGATAAAAACGCGATGCTTTCGAAAATCAGAGGATTAAACATGCATGACCAGGAACGTATTTACGCGTTTGTAAAACAAGAATTGGTAAATGATTATAACCCGCTAAAATTGGAATCAAATTTGGCAAGAGTTATTAATGTCCTCTCAAAAGAAGATTGGAATAAAAAGGATTCTTTAGGAGAAATAAGCACCTTTGAAATTGATAGAAAAATATCTTATAACAATTTAAATTCTGCTAAAACAATAATCGATGACTACAAATTACATAATAGTCGGGTTGATAAAATTTACACCGAATTTGACTCACAAGGGAGCAATAAAAGTAATTCGGTTCTTTCAACAATAAGACAGGAATATGCAAAATTGAAGGGGAGTTTATCAGATGATAAATTATTTTTCGCTGTAATATCAAAGGTTCAAGAGAAAGTTTTAAACAGTTCTAACTATACATCAATACCTTTTGATGAACTTGAGCTTTGTGTTAATATTCTTGTTGTAGATGCGTTTATTAGATGTAAAATTTTTGAAAACCCCAAAGATTACAACTATGCTACTACCTGACAACATACACCCTGAGAATAGCATCTACTTCAATGCTGCATTTGTAATTGAATCTTTGAGAAACAATCAAAAGTTCCAATTGCTTGATTTGTATCAGGAGGTTAAAACCAAAAGAACTATGTCGTTTTCAATTTTTATCCTTTGTTTGGATTGGTTGTATTTAATTGATGTGGCAAGAATTAATAATTTAGGAGAGATTGAATCATGTTCATAAAATCATTATCCATAACAAGCGGAGCAACAGTCATTCGTGAAATAGAATTTCACAAAGGGCTGAATTTGATTGTTGATGAAAGCGAAAATCAAATCACAGGAAACAGCGTAGGCAAGACGACTGTTCTGAAATTGGTAGACTTTTGCTTAGGGGCTGATAAAAAAAACATATATGTTGACCCCGAAACCAAAAGAGATGAGTATAAACTTGTTAAGAATTTTATAAATGAAAACAAAATTTTAATCACGCTTACTTTAACATCCGATTTAGACAATGAAAATGCAAATGAAGTAGTAATTGAACGAAATTTTTTATCATCCCAAAGGGAAGGTATACGAAGAGTAAATGGTCAACAAATTCTTGTTGAAAATTTTGAAAGCGAACTGTTAAAAGTTCTATTCCCAGACCATTTACAGGATAAACCATCCTTTCGTCAAATTATTTCCCACAACATTAGATATAAGGATGAGAATATAAATAATACCTTAAAAACACTTGACAGGTATACTTCTGATGCAGAGTATGAAACGCTATATCTTTTTCTTTTTGGATGTGAATTTAACAAGGGCAACAGTAAGCAAGAAATCTTAATCAAGATCAGACAAGAGAATAATTACAAATCGAGATTAGAGAAAAACCAAACTAAAACAGCTTATGAAACGGCCTTATCTCTCATAAACAATGACATTGAGGTGCTAGATAAACAAAAGAGAAGTTTCAATCTAAACGAAAACCTCGAATCAGACTTGGATAAACTGAATAAGGTTAAGTACGAGATCAACAAAACAAGTTCAACTATTAGTAAGCTAAATATTAGAAAAGACCTAATTAAAGAAGCAGAAGATGAACTTCAATCTAGTAGGTCAGACATCGATTTAAGACAACTAGAAATAATTTATGAACAAGCAACTTCAAAAATAACTTCAATACAAAAATCCTTTACTGACCTTGTTTCTTTTCACAACACAATGATTGGTGAAAAAATCAAATTCATTACTAAAGAATTGCCTTCAATCGAAAAAACGATTCAAGAAAATAACAACTCCCTCAAAAGACTTCTTGAAGAGGAGAAAAATTTAACATCTGTGATTTCAAAAAGTGATTCTTTTGAGGAACTAGAAAGAATCATTGCTGTATTGACTGAAAAATACAGGAAAAAGGGCGAGTATGAAAGTATCATTGAGCAACTAAACGAAGTTGACAACAACCTAAAAGATTTCAACAAGCAATTAAGTGAAATTGACAATGAACTTTTTAATGACAGCTTTGAACAAGTTGTAAAAACCCAGCTCAATAAATTCAATGTTCACTTTGCCTCGATATCTAATGAATTGTATGGAGAACAGTATGCCGTAAAATATGACATTATAACTAATAGAAAAGGGCAAAGATTATATAAGTTCAGTGCGTTCAATGCAAATATGAGTTCGGGCAAAAAACAAGGAGAAATTTCTTGCTTTGACCTTGCATATACTTTATTTGCAGACGAAGAAAACATACCCTGTCTACATTTTTTATTAAATGACAAAAAAGAATTAATGGACGACAAGCAACTTGTAAAAATAGCAGAGTTCGTTAATCTAAACAAAATTCAATTCGTTGCTTCAATTTTAAAAGACAAACTACCTATAGAGATAAATAAAGAAGAATATTTTGTAGTAAAATTATCACAGGACGATAAACTATTCAGAATCGAAGGATGAAGGGACGCCAGTCAATACAACATATTATAGTGAAATAAGGGGTTCTGCGGTTTTCAAAGGTTTGTGGCTTGTAAAAATGTTGGTGGATACTACAAAACAACGTTCTGCATGCTGTAATAGAAGTATTATATTTAAATAAACAATAAACTGTAGCAGCTTTAGCAAGGATTTCATTATCATGGAGATAATTGACAATAAACAAGGGCGTCTTTTAGGCGACGAAATCAAAAAGAGGATATTTTCCGAAACATCAATATTTCTCAGTACCGGATATTTTAGCATTTATGCCTTCTTATTTCTAAAGGATAAGCTAAAGGACATAAAAGAGATCGAAATTCTATTGCTCTCCGACCCGGTACAAAACACACCTGTTGGTGTCTCTCTCAAGAATTCTGTTTTGCTTTTTGGGGATAATTCCGAGCAAGAGCTCCAAAATCAATTATTACTAAGAAACGCCTCAGAAGAGTGTGCAGGATGGCTTAAGAAAAAAGCCAGAATTTCTACATTGATAACTCCAAACTCATTTGGAATGAAAATGCTGGTTTTAGAAAACGACAACGGTAACAATATTGCCGTCAATACAAATCTAAGTGATTTTACGGCAACTACAATGGGGTATGTAGCTTCGGACAATATTCATTGCAATATTTTGCAAACAGAATTAACGGCAGTTGACCAGTTCAAAAAATTGTTCTCACAAGTTTGGAATAATCCTATAATAACAAAAGATATAAAACAATACATACTCGGTTCAATTGAACTTGGTTACAGGGATTATTCTCCGGATTTCCTATACTATTACACACTTTACCACGTTTTTAACGAATCCTTAAAGGACTTTGACAACGATAAGCTAATAAAAACAAGAACCGGCTTTAAGGATAAGAGAATCTGGCAAAAGCTGTACAAGTTTCAGAAGGATGGAGTAATGGGAGCCATCGAGAAAATTGAACGTTATGGAGGTTGCATAATTGCAGATAGCGTTGGTCTGGGTAAAACATTTGAGGCTCTCGCGATTATTAAATATTACGAACTCCGCAATGACCGGGTTTTAGTTTTATGCCCTAAAAAATTAAGAGAAAACTGGACAGTTTATACACAAAACGACAGGAGAAACATTTTCCTGGAAGACCGTTTTAACTATGATGTTCTGCACCACACCGACCTAACTAGAGACAGAGGGCTCTCCGGAACCATAAATCTCAAAACCATAAACTGGGCAAACTACGATTTGGTAGTAATTGACGAGTCACATAATTTTCGCAACAACAATCCACACAAAGGCGAGAAGACCAGGTATGCCCGCCTGATGAATGAGATTATCCGGAAAGGTGTCAAAACAAAATTGCTTATGCTATCGGCAACCCCTGTGAACAATAGAATGAATGATTTGAAAAATCAAATTTCATTTATCACAGAGGGCAATGATTTAGCCTTTGATACAGAAGGAGTTGACAATATCACAACAGTTATGGCCCTTGCCCAGCGTCAATTCACCGAGTGGACAAAGTCAGATATAAAGGATATTAATACCTTGTTCGAGAAATTGGACAGCAGATATTTCAAGCTGCTGGATATGCTTACCATTGCCCGTTCACGAAAACATATCGTCAAGTATTACAATTGCGATGATGTAGGCAAATTCCCGGAAAGACTCCGGCCAATAAATATTAAAACAGATATTGACAGCAGGAAACTGTTTCCGTCACTAAAAGAGATAAATACCTCCATTCGAAAACTCAATTTAGCCAACTTCTCGCCAATGCAATACGTGTTAGCAGAGAAAAGAGAAGAATACGAGGCAAAATATGACTATCAACTAAAGTCGGGTAGCGTGTTTAAGCAGATAGACCGTGAAAAAAGTCTAATCCATTTAATGCGGGTAAACTACCTTAAACGAATGGAGAGCTCTATTAACTCATTCTCCATAAGTATTAAAGGGCTGTTAAAGCAGGTAAACGATAACCTTGAGAAAATTGCTAACTCTGCTTTATACATAGGGAAAGCTGTAACCATTGAAGATATTGATCTGGAAGATACCGACAACGAAGCATTAGTTGGGAATAAGGTTAAGGTTCTGTTGCAGGATATGGACTTGGTTCGATGGAAACAAGATCTGGAATATGACCGGGATGTACTTGTCAAACTTCTTGAAAATGCCAGAAATATAGATTCAATAAGAGACGAAAAATTAGAGGAGTTAAAACGAATAATTGCCAATAAAATTGATAACCCTATTAACGGAACAAATAGAAAAGTAGTTATATTCACTGCGTTTGCCGACACGGCAAATTATCTTTATCACGACATATCTTCTTGGGCGCGCAAAAATTACGGAATCTATTCAACTCTCATTACCGGCACAGGAACGAATAAAACAAACCTGCCTCATTCCGGCAATGATATGAATGATTTGCTTACGAATTTCTCTCCGATTTCAAAAGAGAGAGACAAAACAGGCAGCAAAATAAAAGAACAGATTGATATTCTGATTGCCACAGATTGTATTTCCGAAGGTCAGAATCTTCAAGACTGCGACTATTTGGTTAATTACGATATTCACTGGAATCCGGTGCGTATTATTCAGCGTTTCGGGCGAATAGACCGTCTTGGATCAATAAACGAAAGAGTCCAACTGGTCAACTTCTGGCCAAATATGGAGTTGAATGAATACATAAACCTTGAAAGCCGTGTAAAGGGCAAGATGGTTTTGCTGGACATATCTGCAACAGGAGAGGAGAATCTTATAGAGATGAATGGTCAAGATGAGATGAACGATCTGGAATACAGACGCAAACAGCTGGAACAACTGCAAAACACAGTCCTAGACCTGGAGGATATTCAGGGAGGAATGACCATCACCGACAGCAATATGAATGATTTTCGGATGGATTTACTGGAGTATTCAAAAAGCAATAAAGACCAACTGGAACAAATGCCAAAAGGAATACATTCTGTAGTAATGGCAAGTGATCAAGAAATAAAGGAGGGAACGATATTCTGTTTACGAAACAGAAAAGGAGAAAAAGGTAAAAGTATTTTATCTCCATATTATTTGGCATATATTGGGAAGGACGGCGAGACATTGTTGGGTTATATGCAAGGTAAGCGCTGTCTGGACTATATGAAGAAACTATGTCAAGGACAGACAGATGTCGTAAAGGAACTGGCAGAGCAGTTGAAAACAGAAACCAGAAACTACCGAGACATGAAAATATACAGTGGTTTACTTCAGTCAGCGATGGAGTGTGTTTTAGGAAAATCACACGAGATAGGAGCTGCATCCTTTTTCTCAACCGACGGTGTGGCTCTGGCTGCCGAAGGAGTTACAGCCAAGAGCGATTTTGAAGTTATCTCATTTGTAGTTATAAAAAATCAGAGATGATACAAAGCTTTAACCCTCCCCAAAGGGCAGTTGTAAATACTGTTATAACCAAGAAACTCTTTATGGATCAGATAAAACTGACTCCAACTGAAAAGAAGTTGATTCGTGACGACATATCATCAATCCATATGCGGATTGTACTGCAGCCCCAAACCATAGGGTTAATGGAATATGAAACAGATGAGTATCAATTTAAACAAATTGTAGTATCGGAGATTGTACTTAATAGGCAGAATGCCTGTTTTGCCCTTGCCAAGCTTCTGCAGCAAGCCTTTCCGTATCCTCTCATTCTGTTGTTGAAATATGGAGAGGAGTATATGGTTAATTGGGCAGAAAAAAGGATAAATTTGGCAGATAAAACCAAAAGAGTAGTTGAAAATTTGGAATTTACCCGTTGGATTAACCCGGCAAACACCGATTCCGTTACCAAAGATTTTCTCAATTCATTAGATATAACCAAACCCCAATGCAACAACCTGAAAGAACTGTTTGATATTCTAAAGAACCGCTTTTATATGTTGTCCGTTGCAGACGAAACCGGCAATTATATTGAAGCTACCCCGGATAACATTCTCTACTATCGGGAGCAAATGACTCTTTTAACGCAAAACAGAGAGGAGCAAAAAAACATTATTGAGGCATTGAAAAATGAGACACAATTTAATATAAAACTTAAGCTAAGTTGCGAATTAAAAGAGTTGCAAAACTTTGAATATTTAATAATTAACAATTTTAAAACACATGAATTAAGTTGTATAAAATGAGAAAACTAATCCCATATTTGTTTATATTCATCATTGTTCTTATCCCTTTCATCATTGGGAAGTTAATTGTTTTGCCTATAGATTTGGGTAATATTGCAGGTAATGAATCTGATTGGTTACTGTTTTGGGCAACATATTTAGGCGCTTCTGCAACAGCAATAATGGCTTTGCTCACTTTTAAAATGTTCCGACAAAACAAAGAGCTTCTAGATGCTCAAAAAGATCGCTGGGAAAAAGAGCGGAGAGGTGTTATAATTTTCTCAATTGTAAACATTAAAGGAAACTATTGTTTACAAGTTCAAAATATTGGATTAAGCGTTGCAACAGATATTTATTATACTTTTAATCAAGAATTTTTAGATTGTCTACCATTACCTGAACTTAAAGATTATATAGCTGAGGCTGGAGCAAAAGGGCTTAGATTAAGCCCTTCAAATAGCAAAGATTATTTTATTTTTCCGAATAATTTAGAAAAAACATATATTTTCTTTGATAGAGTTTTAGCTCCAACTGTAGTAAAAGAAACTATCGAAAAATTAAGGCAAATCAATTTTGAAATTTCTGGTTCATACAAAACCATTGGTAAAGAATACATTATTGATGAAAAATTTAATATTGACACATACCTGACAAATGCTTTAATCCATGAAAATGATATTGAGAAAGAGCTGAAATTAATAACAAAAGAATTAGAAGCTATAAATTTAACTATTAAAGCAAAAAATTGAATATGGATAAGATTACATCAGACCATCACGATAGCCAAAGTCTTGATTTAGTGGCACAACATATAGAGCAATTAAGTCAATTATTCCCGGAAGTAATTAAAGAGGGCAAAGTAGATTTTGATGCCTTACAGGACTTATTGGGTAATTATATAGATACCCCGGAAGAACGATTTCAGCTGAATTGGGCAGGAAAAGCACAAGCTAGACGAGAGGCACAGAAGCGAAGTACCGGAACTCTTCGACCGTGTCCAGAAGAATCTGCTAAATGGGATATTACAGGGAATCTTTATATTGAAGGAGATAATCTTGAAGTACTCAAATTACTACAAAAGAGCTATTACAAGAAGATTAAAATGATATATATTGACCCTCCATACAATACTGGTAAAGACTTCGTTTACAAGGACAATTACTCAGATAATTTAGCTAATTATCTTGAAATATCTGGACAAGATCATTCTTTGGGAACTAATACAGAAAGCGATGGTCGCTATCACTCCAATTGGTTGAATATGATGTATCCTCGTTTGAAGTTAGCCCGTAACCTATTGGCGAATGATGGGGTTATTCTTGTCAATATGGATGAGCATGAGATTTTCAATCTATATAAGATTATGTGTGAAGTATTTGGTGAAAGTAATGACTTAGGAACAATTATTTGGGATAAAAGAAATCCTAAAGGAGATGCCAAAGGTATATCATATCAACATGAGTATATATCAGTCTTTACAAGATCAATTGATGATTTTTTATCGAAAAACGAAGTAGTGAGACCGAAGAAGAATGCAGAGGCTATACTGAACAAAGCAGACTATTTATTTAAAAAGAAATCATCAAATTATACTTTGGATGATGTAAATAATGATTTTTCTCAATGGATTTCAAATCAAATAGGGCTTAGTGGAGGAGAAAGGGCTTATAATAAAATTGATGAGAATGGGAATGTGTTTCAATCAGTATCAATGGAAAAACCTAAAGATCCTATATATTTTTATGATGTAATGCATCCTCAAACTAATAAGATTTGTAAAATACCAACAAAGGGCTGGCGTATATCATATCCAACGATGGAAGAACTATTATTAAATAATCTTATTCTTTTTGGTAAAGATGAGACTACTCAACCTAGGAGAAAGTATTTGCTTAAAGATAACATGTATGAAAACATACCATCCTTATTATACTATGGAGGAAGTGATGTAGAGTTATTGAAAGCTCTTGATATCCCATTCGACACTCCAAAGGTGGTTGATGTAGTCAAAGAACATGTAGGTGCATTCTTAAAAGACGATGAAATTATCCTTGATTTTTTCTCTGGCTCCGCCACAACTGCCCATGCTGTAATGCAATTAAACTCAGAAGATGGGGGCAATAGAAAATTCATTATGGTACAGTTACCGGAGGTAACTCCTGAAGACTCTGAAGCAAGAAAGGCCGGGTATAAAACAATTGCAGAAATTGGAAAGGAAAGAATTCGCAGAGCAGGGAAGAAAATTGTTGAAGAATTAAAAGCAAAAGAATCTAAAGAGGGCGCTCTCTTCGCCGAGGAACAAAAGATATTGGATATCGGCTTTAAAGTATTTAAACTGGATAGTTCTAATATCAATACCTGGGATAGCTCTCCATCAAACTTGGAAGGAGCTTTGTATAATTCTGTTCAAAATATCAAATCCGACAGAACCGAACACGACCTGCTTTATGAGATATTGTTGAAATATGGTATCGACCTTGTTCATCCTATCAACGAACACATTTTAGCAAGTAAAAAAGTATATGAGATGGGAGCTGGCGCTTTGATTGTTTGTATGGCAGACCATATTAAACCGGAAACGGCAGAGGCTATTGCACAACTCTGGAAAGAGGTTAAACCAACAGCTATTGATGAATCCGCCAAAACTGCCATTAATTGTCGTGTGGTATTTAAAGACAACGGATTTGACGACAACAATGACAAAACAAATGTTTTGCAGATATTGAAGCAGCACGGAATCGATAATATTGTAACTATATAGTAAATCTTATTTGATGGTCATTTGATATAAAATGAATCTGCACTTGTATAGTGTTGATAATTAATCAAATCTTATTTGATGGTTATTTGATAAATAAATAGAGAAACAAATAATGAAACTACAATTTGAAAAAGATCTAGATTATCAGGCCGAAGCAATAAAAAGCATCTGTGAGATTTTCGAAGGACAGGAGATATTTCAAAGTAATTTTTCGGTAAATATTCCTGATAAAGTAACTGATGTCGGTACCCTCAGTTTCAATAGTGGGTTTTCAAACACCACAATTGGAATCGGAAACAAATTAAAAGTGATTGATGAAAATCTTTTGTCAAATGTTCAGAAAATTCAGTTACGAAATGGTTTGCCACAATCGACAGAGGAGAGTTTTCGAAAAGAGGGGATGAACTTTACTGTTGAGATGGAGACCGGAACAGGAAAAACCTATGTTTATCTGAGGTCAATTTTCAAGCTCTTCAAAGATTTTGGGTTTACTAAATTCATAATTGTAGTGCCAAGCATTGCAATTAAGGAGGGCACAAAAAAATCGTTAGAAATAACAGAAGAACACTTCAAGGGGCTATTTGACAATGTAGTATATAACTATTTTGTTTATGATAGTAATAAACTTGAGCAGGTCAGGAGTTTTGCAACCAGCGACAATATCGAGATAATGGTAATCAATATTGATGCTTTCCGGAAAAGTTTCGAAAATGACGACGAGAACAATAAATCTAATGTGATTCACCGATATAAAGATACCCTGGGATTCAAACCAATAGAACTGATTCAGGAGACGAACCCGATAGTTATTATTGATGAACCTCAGAGTGTGGACAACACCGACAAGGCTAAAGAGGCAATTTCTGCCCTTAATCCATTGTGTTGCCTTAGATATTCGGCAACTCATAAACAAAAATACAACCTGATGTATAAATTGGACTCGGTTGATGCATACGAAATGAAGCTGGTAAAGCAAATTGAGGTTGCCACTGCCGAGGTGGAAGGCTATATGAATAGTGCATACATCTTTCTTGAGAAAGTTGATAACAGGTCGGGTATAAAAGCCTATCTGGAATTGGATGTACAGAATAATGGTAGAGTGACTCGTTTAAAGAAATGGGTAAAGCAAGGCAATGATTTATATGATATTACCCGACGGGATCAGTACGAAGGATATATTGTTAAGGATATAATTTATAACAGGCTAACCGGACTTTGGGAAGTTAGTTTTACCAGTAATTCACAAATTGCTATAGAAGGGAAGGCACTCGGTTCAATTAGTGAAGATTTAATGGAGCGTGAACAAATCCGCATAACTATTGAATCTCATTTAGATAAAGAGCTTCTTTTGAACCCGATGGGGATAAAGGTTCTCAGTTTATTCTTTATAGACAGGGTGTCCAATTACCGTCTATACGACGAAGAGGGCAATAAAGTAAAAGGGAAGTTTGCAATAATGTTCGAAGAGGAATATGAAAAATTGATTGTTCAAACAAAATACCAGTCACTTTTCAAAGAGATAAAGGATAAAAACATTCCGGTTGAAAAAATTCATGATGGTTATTTTTCAATAGACAAACGAAGCAAATCCTCGAACAAGAAAGAAAAATTTGAATGTTTTGTTGATACTTCCGGTAAAACTGCTAGGGATGATGATGCCTTTAACCTTATTATGAAGGACAAAGAGAGACTTTTGAGTTTTGAGGAGCCTTTGCGTTTTATCTTCTCTCACTCTGCCCTTAAAGAGGGATGGGATAATCCAAATGTTTTCCAGATTTGTACCCTAATTGATTCGAAAGATGACTTAACAAAACGTCAGAAAGTAGGTCGGGGTTTGCGTTTGTGTGTAAATCAAAACGGAGAAAGAGTAAGAGGATTTGAGGTAAATACTCTAACGGTTATGGCAAATGAATCGTATGAAGATTTTGCCAAAGGTCTGCAAAAAGAGATCGAGGAGGACACCGGATACAAATTTGGATTGCTTCAAAGACATTCGTTTGCACACATTGTTGTGGACGGAACAGCAGATAAGCCTGTCTATTTAAATGAAGAAAAATCAAGACTGTTATATGATTTTTTTGAACAATACGGATACATAAAAGAAGAGGTAGTTAATAATAAAACAAAAGAGGTTGCAGGAAAGGTTCAGGATAAACTGAGACACGACCTTAAAGATAATAGAGTTAATATCCCGACTGAGTTTGACTATATAAAAGGGCCAATTCTTAAAACCTTGCGTAAGGTTTCCGGAAATATTAATATCAAAAATAAAAATGATGCAAGGAAGATCTCTCTCAGAAAGGAGGTTTTGCTCTCTCCGGAGTTCTCTGAATTGTGGAATAGGATAAAGTACAAAACCACCTATTCTGTTAACTTTGATTCGGATGCATTGGTATCTAAGTGTGCGCAAAGAATATATGAAGAGGTAACTGTTGGAAAAGGTAAATTTATTACAAAGAAGATAAAGCTTGAGACAACTGCCGGAGCTGTAAGAGCGAATGAAGAGACATTGCAGAGAACAGCAAAAATCATTGAGGAGACTGTATCCCAACTACCAGACATTGTCACTTATCTGCAGAATGAGACAAATCTCACAAGAATAAGTATTGTAGATATTCTTGTAAAATCCAAAAGGCTGGATGCGTTTAAGAAAAATCCTCAGGCTTTTATTGAATCTGCTTTAGATATTATCAAGGCAGAAATGCGACTCTGCCTTGTTGATGGCATAAAGTACAGGAAGCTTGGCGAACACGACATATGGTGTCAGGAACTATTTGAAAACGTTGAACTTCAGGGTTATCTCAACTCAAATTTAATGGAGAGTAAAAAATCGCCCTACGACTATGTTATTTATGACTCTCCAACGGTTGAACTGCCCATGGCAACTGCATTCGAGCAGTCACAAAATGTAAAAGTTTACGCAAAACTCCCTTCTTGGTTCAGGATTGACACCCCTCTTGGCCCCTACAACCCGGATTGGGCATTGGTGTGGGAAGAAAACGGCAAGCAGCGCCTATACTTTGTGGTTGAAACCAAAGGCGGCCTCTTTGAGGATTCCATTAAAGCTACCGAGCTCGCCAAAATCAAATGCGGCAAAGAACACTTTAGCGCAATTGACAAAGGCGTTGGATTCGAGGTGGCAGATAGATTTGCGACCTTGGAGGGTAAATTAATGGCGTGAGGGGAACCTTGCCAAATTACGGCAGAAAAATTGATATATTGCCATTTTATGCACCTAATTCTGCATTCTTGAATTTGATAAAGAGCAAGTTTATTCAGTGATATAAATTTAGATTAAAATGACAGACCTAATCATATACAACACCCCCGATGGCAAGAGTTCTATTGCCTTATATGCCAAAGATGGCAGCGTTTGGCTTAACCAAGCCCAAATAGCCGAACTTTTTGCCACATCAAAGCAAAATATCGGGCAACATATATCTGCCATATTGAAAGACAATGAGTTGGATGTAAATTCAGTTGTAAAGAATTACTTTACAACTGCCGCAGATGGCAAAAATTATAACGTCACTTTTTATTCGCTCGAAATGATAATGGCTATTGGCTTTCGTGTGCGTGGTGTTCGTGGTACGCAATTTCGGCAATGGGCAAACCGCAACCTTACCGAGTATTTGCGCAAAGGCTTCGTAATGGACGATGAGCGTTTGAAAAACCCCGATGGCCGTCCCGACTATTTCGACGAGTTACTTAGTCGAATACGTGATATTCGAGCATCGGAAAAACGGTTTTACCAAAAAGTGCGTGATTTGTTTGCACTCAGCAGCGATTATGATACTACAAATAAAGCAACGCAAATGTTCTTTGCCGATACCCAAAACAAATTGTTGTTTGCAGTTACTGGCAATACCGCAGCAGAATTAATTGTTGGTCGTGCAGATGCACGAAAAGAAAATATGGGATTAACCTCGTGGAAAGGGGCAATTGTTCGTAAGCAGGATATCATTATTGCTAAGAATTATCTTTCAGAAGATGAAATTGACACCCTAAACCGCTTGGTGGTAATCTTTCTCGAAACAGCAGAGCTAACAGTTAAAGAGCGTAAAGATTTAACAATGGCATTTTGGAAAGAGAACGTAGACCGTTTGTTGAATTTTCAAAGCAAAGAAATATTGCAGGGAAGTGGAACTGTTTCAAGCACTCAAATGGAAACTCATGTAGAAAAAATTTACGAACAATTCGACCAAGAACGAAAAGAATACGAAGCATTAAATGCCGACCAAAACGACCTAGAAGAAATAAAGTCGATAGAACAAAAAATAAAGAAACGAAATTAACGAAGCAGAAGCCAGAGCGGAACTCATTGAACCTAAGTTAAAGGCATCAAGTTGGCGAGGATTGTGGGTTATACATGCAAACTTCAAACACAATCTCAATATTTGCATGGATAAGATAAAAATCACTGAGGAACACCTTGCCAAGCATCGTGGGGCTTAGTTGGTTATCAGGGGTTAGCGGTTCTTGGTCTGGATAAAAGGCATTTGCCTGTAATTGAATGATTAACAATTTTATATATGGAAAATTTAAAATCTGTCACTCCTGTTAAAGCAGCTTTTCCGGGAAAATATATCCAGGGCGATGGGGTGATTGCCCAATTGGCGGATATTATAAGGTCGTTTGGTAATAGGGGGCTCATTCTCTCTTCGCGTACGGCAAAAACATCTGTTCTTGACAGGTATGTAAATGATTTTACCGGGAAGGGAGTTGCACCGGGGTCGTTAGAGGGTGAAGTTGTGGCTAGAGTGTCAGATGGTGTTGTTGGGCATGGGGCGTCACAAACTGAAATTATTATGGAGGTGTTTGGGGGAGAGTGTTGTGAGGGGGAGCTAATGCGGTTGGCAGATATTGTGAAGCGTAATAGTATTGA
>JAUYTB010000082.1 GCA_030695305.1 Bacteroidales bacterium | reverse complement strand
TTATACAAAACGGGTTGCAAAGGTAAGACTATTTTCTTTAATTACAAACAACTTATTCACAATTTGTATTGGAAATATGAGCTAAATTTGCATTATTACTTCGGTTAATTACCAAAAGAAAACAAGCCATGAATATTTCAGAAAAATCGCAGAGATTCATAAGTCAGGAAGAGAAATTCGGAGCACACAATTACCATCCTCTTGAGGTGGTACTCTCAAGAGGAGAGGGTGTTTACGTTTGGGATGTAGACAATAAAAGATATTTTGACTTTTTGTCAGCCTACTCTGCTGTAAATCAAGGTCACTGTCATCCAAAAATTGTTGAAGCCCTAACAGATCAGGCAAAAAAATTATGCCTGACATCAAGAGCCTTTTATAATGATTGCCTCGGACCATATGAGGAGTTTATTCATAATTTTTTCGGATACGATAAAGTTCTACCTATGAACTCCGGTGCCGAAGCTGTAGAGACTGCGTTAAAGCTTGCCAGAAGATGGGGGTATGACAAAAAGGGTATTCCCGATAACCGTGCACTTATTGTTGGTTGCGAAGGAAATTTCCATGGTAGAACAATCTCAATAGTATCATTGTCTTCCGACCCGGACTCATATTCCGGATATGGTCCATTCACACCGGGATTGATTAAAATACCATACAACGATACTGCTGCTCTAGAAAAGATACTGATAGAGAGCGGAAGCAATATTGCAGCTTTTATGGTAGAGCCCATACAGGGTGAGGCCGGGGTATTTGTTCCGGACCAAGGGTACCTTAAAACTTGCTATGAACTATGTAAGAGACACAATATCCTATTTATTGCAGATGAAGTACAGACCGGAATAGCCCGGACAGGCAAGATGCTCTGCTGTGACCATGAGGATGTAAGGCCGGATATAGTTATTCTGGGAAAAGCCATCTCCGGAGGTGTATTACCTGTCTCTGCTGTTCTTGCAGATGATGAAGTTATGCTAACAATCAAACCAGGCGAGCACGGATCAACTTTTGGTGGGTTTCCTTTGGCATGTCGTGTTGCCACAGCTGCTCTTGAAGTTGTAAAAGAGGAGAGACTTACAGAGAAAGCGGCATATTTAGGAGAGATTTTCAGAAATGAGTTTAAATCTTTTGACTCTCCGTTTATCTCTCTTGTAAGGGGAAAAGGGTTGTTGAACGCAATTGTTGTAAAACCTTACAACGGAAAATTCGCATGGGATGTGTGTGTAAAGATGGCAGAAAATGGACTTATTGCAAAGCCAACACATAAACATATAATAAGGTTTGCACCCCCTTTGGTAATTACAGAGGAGGAGTTAATGGCTGCTATTAAGATTATTAAAGATGCTTTCCGATCACTTGAGAAATAAAAAGATGCAATCTACATCAAAAATTTTAATGGTTAAACCCGTAAAATTCGGATTTAACGAACAGACTTCACAGAACAACTCTTTCCAGGTAAGAGGTCACGAAGAGAGTGCAAATGAGAGAGCAATAGAAGAATTTGACAATTTTGTAAAGTTATTAAGAGACCAGGGGGTTGATGTATTAGTTGCCGAGGATACACCTCAGCCACATACTCCGGATTCCGTTTTTCCAAATAACTGGTTCTCAACTCATGAGGGCGGAACACTTGTTTTGTATCCGATGTTTGCCCCAAACAGGAGACTAGAGAGGAAGCCCTCGGTACTATCAATCATCAGGCAGGAGTTTCAGGTGAAGAGAGTTGTGGATCTGACCCATCATGAAGAGACCGGTGCCTTTCTGGAGGGAACAGGGAGTATGATAATTGACAGAGACTGCAACCTGGTTTATGCCTGTCGCTCTCCAAGGACAGACGAAAAAGTTCTGGAAGAGTTCTGCGAGGAGCTGGATTACGACTACTTTATCTTTGGAGCCTCAGATATGCAGAGGGATGCTATCTATCACACCAATGTGATGATGTGTGTGGCATCAGATTTTGTTGTAATTTGCCTGGATGCTATTGGTAATATTGATGATAGAGAGAGTATTATAGGGTTGATAGAGGAGAGTGACAAGGAGATTGTTGAGATATCCATGGAGCAGATGTCCGAGTTTGCCGGAAACATGTTAGAGGTTGTAAATATAGAGGGAAAGAGGATTCTTGTGATGTCACAAAGAGCTAAGGAGTCTCTATCCGACGAACAGATAGAAAGTATAGAGAAATACTGCAAAATTGTTTCGCCGGATTTAACAACCATTGAGAATAACGGAGGAGGTTCTGCCAGATGCATGATGGCAGAGATATTTTAACAAAAAGTTAGAGAACGCTCTCTTTAATAAAGCCACCACGATAAGCAGAGACCAGATGTATCAGATCATCTATCTGACGCTCTATTTTTGCCCCGATATCGGTGTCTCTTACAAGTTTACGTTTATTGCTAAACTCTACAACAGTGGTTTCTGAAATAATATCATCTCCATCCCTTATGGCCTTAGCTGTGGTTACAAATGGCTGATGCTGAATCAGCTGTAATCCATGAGAGTTATAGATGAGAGTATAGCCGGCAATACCTGTCTCTGATTGGTATGCTTTGGAGTAACCGCCATCTATTACAAGAAGCTTCCCATCTGCCTTTATCGGGGATTCTCCCTTTCCTGTTTTAACAGGAATATGACCATTAATTATATGACTCTGATTATCCTCTATCCCGAACTCCTTAAGAATCATTTCACAAATCTTACGATTATCCTTAAGGTAGTAGTAGTGTCCCTTCTTCTCTTTATGAGTCTCTTTGTCTGCAATAAAATACCTCTCAAAGGTTGCCATCTTCTCCTTGTCAAACGGGGGAGAGTAGGGGCCGCACCATAAGTACCATATTATATCTTTACCTGCAGTCTTTCCGGGTTTTCTTCTCTCTTCAAAAAAAGCTTGCCGGACAAGTTTGTCAATTTTATCGAAAAGAGCTTTTCCTGCATACTCCTCTCCCTGAATCTTTACACTTTTTAGAGATCCATCTTCGTTGAGTGGCACCGAACCGTGATACAGAAGGTTTGAATTCCTCACCAAGTATAGAGAGCCGTTGTTGTACATACATCTCATATGCTTCTTAAGTTTCTCGCTGGAGAGGAAGTAGTGCATAAGTTTGCTAACAACATCCTGCTCCTCCTCTGTAAGTTTATATGGATTTGCAGGATCTATAGTTGGGAAATGGCTATCCTTTAATGGGTAGTCAATACCGTTTATTTTTACAGTGCCATTTTTATGATCTATAAGGTGGAGATGCTTTCTATCCTCCATTCCAAACTCTCTATTCCTGTCAATTACAGCCCCCTCTAACTTGAACTGGATAACAGTAATGGCTTTGTGCATTTGAGAGATAATTTTTATATCCTTGGTTTTGACCGGCTCATCCTCATTATTTTTTGGTTTAAACAGCGAGCATGGGTCATCACTATAGGTCTCCATTGCAAAAGAGGCGAGAGGCATAAGATTTATACCATACCCCTCTTCAAGAGTCTTTAGGTTTGCGTACCTTAAAGACATTCTCACCACATTTGCCATGCACGCCTCACTCCCGGAGGCAGCACCCATCCATACTATGTCATGATTGCCCCACTGAATGTCAAAGTTATGGTAGTTGCAAAGCAGATCCATTATAATATGAGCACCGGGACCCCTGTCATAAACATCGCCTATAACATGAAGGGAGTCAATAGTAAGTCTCTGAATCAGATTGCAAATCGCAATTATAAAATGTTCCGCCCTCCCTGTTGTAACAATGGTAGAGATGATTGCAGAGATATAGTCGTGTTTATTTGGCTCTGACAAAGATTCGTGAAGCAGCTCCTGTATTATATATGAGTACTCTGCAGGGAGTGCTTTTCTAACCTTAGAGCGGGTGTACTTGGAGGAGACATTGCTGCAGATACTAATCAACTGCACCAGAATCATCTTATACCAGTCATCAATATCCTTCCCCTCCCTCTCCTTGATTATTGAGAGCTTCTCTTTTGGATAGTATATCAGAGTGCACAGCTCTCTCTTCTCTTGCTCTCTTAATCTGTGTCCGAATATTGTCTCTACCTTTTTGCGTATAACTCCGGAAGCGTTCTTTAGCACATGACGAAACGCTTCATGCTCTCCGTGAATATCGGTAAGAAAGTGTTCGGTACCCTTTGGAAGGTTGAGAATCGCTTCAAGATTTATAATCTCTGTTGTTGCGTCTGATATGGTAGGGAAGCTTTGCGCAAGAAGATTCAGATATTTAAGGTCTTTCATGTCAAGAGTTTAAGCGGTTGTGTACTTCTCTATTACTTTTGTCAGATTGGTGATTTTTATCGGCTTGGTAATAATATCGTTACAACCTGCCTTATAGGCCCTTTGGTGATCTGCTTCAAAGGCATTAGCCGTCTGAGCAATAATAGGGACATTAGGTGATATGGCACGAATTTCACGTGTTGCCTCGATACCGTCCATAACAGGCATCTTGATATCCATAAGAATTATATCCGGATTATATTCACGAAACATCTTAACGGCAGAGAGACCATCCACAGCCCATATTATATCATACTTCTTGGATAGAACTATTTTAAGGAAAAGGTAGTTACTTTCAAGATCTTCTGCAATCAATATGAGAGGGCGTCTCCCTCTTGAAACAGATGGTGAGAGCTCTTTCCCAACTGCCGGGAATTCGTTTAGACTGGAGGATGGCGTATTAACTGTATGCTCACTGCCCGGAGCAAGCTTTATATTGTAAGTGAACGTGCTCCCTTTTCCCTGCCTGGACTCAGCCCAGATATTACAACCCAGCTTCTCAGTTATTGCTTTACATATTGAGAGCCCCAGTCCTGATCCTGTAACAAATTCGCTCACTTTGTAAAAACGGTTGAAGACATTATCAAGCTGCTCCTGAGTCATCCCTGTTCCTGTATCTGATACAGAGACAAAAGCGTAGTCACTCTCTGTCTCCAGAGTAATTTTCACCTCACCTTCGTGAGTGAACTTAAGTGCGTTATTGATAAGGTTGGTAAGAATCTGCCTGTTTCTCAATAAATCTGTCTTTACAAAAACATCTTTTGAGGGAAGTGAGAGTGAAAATTTGACCTTAGAGTCATGTGCAATAGTGTACTCTTTAAGTATTTCGTTAATCTGGTTGTTGAGCGAGAACTCCTCAAGAACAAAAGCCATTGAACCCGACTCTATCCTTGAAAGATCGAGAATACTTGTCAGCAGAGAGGAGAGCATCTTGGCATTCTTGTTAATAATTTCGGAGAACTCCATCTTCTCTTTTTCGCTGTATGACGGGTCGCTGAGCAGAGATGTGAAACCCACTATCCCATTTAGAGGAGTACGTATTTCGTGACTCATATTTGTGAGGAAGGTCGTTTTAAGTTTGTCCATCTCCTCTGCCTTTAACTTCTGTTCAATCAGCTCTATCTCTCTCTCTTTATGCTCTTCGATGCCAAAATCCATACCGAAAATATAGTTTCTCTCATCATTTGTCTGATTCTGTATTCGGGTAACCCCTCTTCTCTCCCACCATTCGTAGGTTCTTCCCTGGTCTTTAGTCATTCGGAACTGAACAGAGAACCTCTCTACCCTTTGAGATATGACCGTAGAAAGATATTCTGAGAGTCTCTCCCGGTCATCCGGATGAACAAGCGGAAGGAAATTTTCCAAAACATCTTTATCTCTTGTATCATAATCTGTTAATCGCTCAAAATTCTCCCCGTAGGTATAAATCCCGGTCATGATATTAAGAGACCATGTATATGACTGAGCCGATTCAAGAGCAATGTTCAAGAATACGTTTTTGTTTATCACCTCAAGAGAGCGATTAAGACTCTCTCTTGTAAGTCTGCGATATTTAAGATGGTAAAGAGAGATTAAAAGCCCGGAAGCCATTAAAACAAAGAAGAGGACAGATATGAAAATTACCTCACTTGCGTAGTCATCTACAATACTTGGCGGGCGGTTTATTAAATTAGCTTCACGGGGGAGATTTCTGAGACTGATGCTCCATCTGGTTACAGCTTCAAAATCGAACAGGAGTCTGTAATCACTTATTGTATCCCTTACAATCTCTCCCGGTTTTAGTCTCTCTGCAACTTGTGCTGCCCGGGCTCCTGTCTCTCTCCATTTTGTAGTATATCCGCCAAAAACTCCGCTTCCCAACATCCTGTCGTTGGTAATAAATATGGGATATTTATCTAAAAGAGAGATAAATGGATAGAAATTCCCGTTGAAATTATAATTACCGTAGGAGTCGGTTAGCCAGGAGGATAAGATGATGAAACTGTTCTCCGAAAAAGTTCTTAATGTATCTGTAAAAGAGTTGAAATCGTCTGTTAGAGGGCTCAGATAGTGAATGTTGATTTTATCTTCGTAGGGTTCAAGTTGACTCTTAGCTACCCGCGCCTCCATTTGACCTATGGCGTTGTTATCTGTGACAATAATGACATTTCGGGTTTTTGGGAATAACTTGGTCCCAAGAAGGATATTTTCACCAAAAAAAAGAGTTGAGGTGATTGTAGATACCTCATGTGTTAGGCTCCCTCCAGACTCACCTGTCTCGATTAACAGAACGGGTACCCTCCTGCTGCTTAAAAGGGAATCGATATTACAAGTTAACTGGTCTCCATCAGAATCTGTAATCACAACAACATCTGCAAGAATCTGTATCCTCTCTGTATCACTTTTACTCCTCCCCTCCGGGTCCGGTTTAAAATTTGTAATAACAGAGTTTGTATCTCTTAGTGACAGGTATCCGGAGAATCCTGCAAAAAGCTCTCTGCTCCTCTCTGAATTGGGTATTTTTGTGTATATTAGCAGAAAGTTCTTTTTGTCGTTATCCTTTTGAGAATCTCTCCCGGAAGCAAAAACGGCAGATGATGCCGAAAATAGGATTATAAGCAGAACCCGGGTTAAAACAGATATTATTTTTTGAGCCATAACCGACAGTGATTAATAGTTTAAGGGCAGAACCCATCCCCAAATATAGCAAAAATAATTGCAAATGAAACATGTTAAGATTAAATAAATTAATTAACTTTTAAAAAATAATCACAATGAACTTTCAACTGCCGGCACTGCCCTATTCCAAAGATGCACTGACCCCTGTTATCAGCACGGGAACTATTGAATTTCACTATGGTAAGCATCATCAGGCTTATGTTACAAATCTTAATAATCTAATCAAAGGAACCCACTTCGAAAACATGTCTCTG